>WRKI01000334.1 GCA_009778155.1 Spirochaetota bacterium | reverse complement strand
CCCGGCGGGAAAGCTCCGCCAGAAGTCCCTGCCTGTGCCGGCCCCGGAAGAGAGCCACGCTGGGGTACAACGGCACGGAGCCGCGCCTCGCGAGCCTTCGCCCGGCGGGAAAGCCCGGCCATGCGACACTGCCAGCGCCGGCCTCGGAGGAGAGCCTCGCGGGGGCACTGCGGCACGGAGCCGCGCCTCGCGAAACACCGCCCGGCGGGAAAGCTCCGCCAGAAGTCCCTGCCCGTGCCGGCTCCGGATGAGAGCCCCGCGGGGTCTTGTGTTTTTTCCCCAAGTTTGCTATCCTTAGTTTGCTATCAGATTTTTGCAGCGAGGGACAATGAAAACTGTTTACAATGGAAAGACAAAAACGCTTTTGAATGACGAGCTTACAGGCGATTTCTACCTGTTTTTTAAGGACGACGCTACCGGCGAAAACGGCGTGTTCGATCCGGGGTCAAACTCGGTGGGGGGCAGTGTTTCCGGCAAAGGCAAAACGGCTATTGCCATTTCACGCTACTTTTTTGAATTGCTGGAAAAAAACGGCATTCCAACTCACTGTCTGGCCGCCGACACGGAAAAATGCCTCATGAAGGTGCGCCGCCTGTCTGTGCCTAAGCTGGAGTTTGTTATGCGTTACTTTTCCGCCGGCAGCTTTTGCCGCAGGTTTTCCCTGGAGCCGGACCTTCCCCTGGAGCCGCCTTATACGGAGCTTACTCTCAAAGACGACGAGCAGGGCGACCCGATTGTTAGCGAGCGTATCTGCATTATGAAGGGTCTCTTAAAGGAAGGCGAGTACGAAAAGGCTTTCGCTTTGCTGGCCAGGGTGGGCGATGTTTTGCGCGCCGAATTAAAGGGGCTGGGTTTGCAGCTTTTGGACTTCAAGGTTGAAATTGGTTTTGACGATCAACGGAATATGTTTGTGGCGGACGAGGTTACGCCGGATATTTGGCGGGTTAAAGACCGGCAGGGCAATATTCCCAACCAGATCGACTGCGCCAAGTTGCTTCTGGAGTCTCTGCCTGCGAGTGCGGCCGGGATCACTTGTACTGCAGTGCGATCTCCTTGAACTTTTCCTGTATGGGGATTAGCGCTTCCACTAAAAACGGGTCAAACTGCGTGCCTGCGCCTTCTTTCATGATTTTAATCGTTTCCTCGAAGGACATGGACGGTTTGTAAACCCGGGCGGATACCAATGCGTCGTAAACATCGGCGATGGCGGCCATGCGTGCCACTAGGGGGATTTCCGTCCCTTTTAGCATTTGGGGGTAGCCTTTGCCGTCCCAGCGTTCATGATGCCCGTAGCAGATGTCTTCGCTGTGTTTTAGGTACAGGGAGCTTTCCGCATCTCCCAATTCCTTGATAATTTCCATGCCCTTGACGGTGTGCGTTTTCATAATGTCGTACTCTTCCGGGTCAAGCTTGCCCGGTTTTAGAAGAATGCTGTCGGGAATGGCGATTTTTCCGACATCGTGCAAAGCCATCGCTTTCATGATAAGGTCTGGCCGGGCGGCGATCAGTTCTTCGGCGTAAATCGATTTGCTTTCGATAAGGTAGTCGGTGAGGTTTTTTACATATAATTGGGTGCGTTTGACGTGCTCGCCCGATTCCATGTTTCTGTGTTCGATTATGCTTGCAAGCCCTTGAAGCACGCTGTCCAGAACCCTTGTTGCCTCTGCAGTTTTTTCGGCAACCATTTCTTCAAGACTGTCGCTGTAGTTTTTCAGTTTAATCTGGTTTTTAACCCGCAGTTTGACGATTTCCGGCAGGAAGGGTTTGTTGATAAAGTCCACGGCGCCGGCGGCCAAAAGCTGGCTTTCCGAGTCGTTTTCGGCAGTGATAAAAATGACCGGGATACGGCTGTATGCCGGCTTTTGCTTCATTATTTCAAACATTTGCGGCCCGCTCATTTGCGGCATTACGACATCCAGCAGGATGAGTTTTGGGGCAGGGTCTGTTTTTTCAAGCATTTCAAGCGCTTCTTTTCCGTTGGTTGCTGAAAAGACACGGTAGTCGCCCGCCAGAATCTCTTCGAGTATCATGACATTCACGTCAATATCATCCACAACAAGAATTGAAGGAGGCTTATTATCCATTTTCTTGCACTATCTTAGCCGCTTCTTGCATGGTTTTGGCGAAAACGTTTTTTACCGTTTCCACTTGAGCTGGATTAACACTTTTCGCCTTTATTTGCGCTTCAAGCTCCAAAATTTTACTGGCCAGCTCGGTCATTGCCAAGTTTGCGGCAAGCCCCTTGATTGTGTGAGCTTCGGCGTAGGCCTTGTCGAAGTCCCCCCCGGCAAGAGCCTCTTCCAGTTTGTCAAGTTTAGCATCGTTTATGAACTTGCCAAGAAGTTTGGTAAAAAGCTTTACGTTGTTCATCATTCTTCCGACGCCTTCTTGAAAGTTAATGAAAACTGCATCGCTAGCCATTCATTGCATCTCCTTTACCGTTCACGGTATATGATCCGTCCCCTGCTAAGATCGTAGGGGGAAAGGGCTATTTTGACTCTGTCGCCGGGGACAATGCGAATGTAATGCTTGCGCATTTTGCCGGAAAGATGAGCCAGTATAAGGTGGCCTTTTTGGTTGTCCAACTCTACCCGGAACATGGTGTTCGGGAGAGCTTCTTTGACAATCCCTTCGACCTCGATTGCTTCTTCTTTTGCCACGTATTCTCCTTAAGGCTAAGGTTATATGTAAAATTGATTTATGTCAAGCTGGTGAAAACGCAAAACATTTTCAATTTGAAGATAAAAAGTTGAAGATAAAAAGCCCTTGCCGGCCGCCAAGCTCGGTTTAATCAGCGTTTCCCTAATGCCGCCCCCAGTGGGCAGTTCCGCCCCCGCTTTACCCCCAGGCCGTTTTCCGCTAGAATTAACCCATGAGCGACAATCCGCAAAAAGCCGGGCAAACGGCCGTCTCGCCCGCAGGCATAAAAACCGCGTGGATACCCGCCGGGACATTCACAATGGGCAGCCCGCCGGATGAAAAAGGCAGGTGGGACAGCGAAGGCCCCCAGCGGCAGGTAACGATCAGCCGGGGCTTTTGGATGGGCGTGTACCTTGTAACGCAGGCGCAGTGGGTTGAAGTTATGGGAAGCAACCCCAGCCATTTTAGCGCGAAGCCCGCCGCCGGGGAGACGCAGGGCGGGCGGCCAGTGGAAGCGGTAAGCTGGTATTATGCGCTTGCGTTTGCCAACCGGCTGAGCGTAAAGGAAGGGGTAAGCCCGGCGTACAGGATAGGCGGAAGCGCAAGCCCCGATGATTGGGGAGAAGTTCCGGCAAACAAAAACACGGCATGGGATGCAGTGGAAATAATAGAAGGTTCTGACGGGTGGCGGCTGCCGACCGAGGCTCAGTGGGAGTACGCTGCCCGGGCCGGGACTGCGGCGGCGTTCAGCGACGGATCGCAGGACTGGGAAAAAGACGAGGAAGCGATAGACAAGATTGCTTGGCTTAAATTTAACTCTGGGAAGAAGACGCACGAAGTCGGGCGCAAACAGCCCAATGCGTGGGGACTTTACGATATGCACGGGAACGTTGGGGAGTGGATGTGGGACTGGCACGAGGCGTACCCGGCAGAAGCCCAGACCGACCCCGCAGGCGGGTCTACGGGGTATGGTGGCCGCGTGGATCGCGGCGCTAGCTGGTTAAATACGGCGCAGATGGCCCGCTCGGCGTTTCGGGACTGCGTCTTCCCGTTTCTCCGGAGCCGCAATATTGGCTTGCGGCTTGTGCGGCCTTAAGACCGCGCACCGAGAGGGCGATTTTCCCAAAAGCAGGCCGCCGGGCTGTCGCCCCAAGGCCGGAAATAAATTACTCTAAAAAACGGCGGCTTAGCCCCGCCTTTTTTATAACCCCGCCGTATGGCGGGGGCGAAACAAACATTGATTGATCGATTGATTGATCGAAGAAGAGAAAAATGAAAAATAAGAAAAACATCGGCCTTTTGGCCGCCGCCGCCCTTGCCGGGCTGTCCGTTATTGCCTGCAACCGGCATTCCGCCGAACCGCCGCTGGAGGCGTATTTTACAACGAACCCTGCCCCCCTAACTCTTGGCGAGGTACAGCACACCCCGGGGCCTGTCATTACAGGCCTTAGCCCGGAGGGGGTAGAAGCCGGGCCAATCGAACTTACGCCGGAAGCGTATTTTACAACAAACCCTGCCCCCCTAACCCTTGGCGGGGTACAGCACAACGCGGGGGCTGTCATTACAGGCCTTAGCCCGGAGGGGGAAGAAGCGGAGCTAACCGAGCTTAACATCCCGCCTGCAATAAACGGCGTGCCGATTACAGGCATTGGAAATAATGCGTTTTGGCCGGGAAACTGGAATATAGGCAATAGGGGTCCGCTGGCCAGCGTGATTATACCCGAGGGCGTTCAGAGCATTGGGAACAGCGCGTTTGGGCACAACAACCTGACCGAAGTTACCATACCCTCCAGCGTTCAGACCATTGGGACGTGGGCGTTTGCGAGCAACAGCCTGACCGAAGTTACCATACCCGACGGCGTTCAGAGCATTGGGAACAACGCGTTTGCGATCAACAACCTGACCGAAGTTACCATACCCGACGGCGTTCAGAGCATTGGGAGTATGGCGTTTTGGCGCAACAACCTGACCGAAGTTACCATACCCGGCAGCGTTCAGAGCATTGGGTCGCAGGCGTTTTCGCTCAACAACCTGACCGAAGTTACCATAACCGAGGGCGTTCAGAGCATTGGGAATCATGCGTTTGCGGACAACAACCTGACCGAAGTTACCATACCCGGCAGCGTTCAGAGCATTGGGAGCACTGCGTTTTCGGACAACAGCCTGACCGAAGTTACCATACCCTACGGCGTTCAGAGCATTGGGAGTTATGCGTTTTCGGACAACAGCCTGACCGAAGTTACCATACCCTACGGCGTTCAGACCATTGGGGAGGGTGTGTTTTGGCGCAACAGCCTGACCGAAGTTACCATACCTAGTAGCGTTCATACCATTGGGAGTTATGCGTTTGCGGACAACAGCCTGACCGAAGTTACCATACCTAGTAGCGTTCATACCATTGGGGACGGTGCGTTTGCGAACAACAGCCTGACCGAAGTTACCATACCCTCCAGCGTTCAGAGTATTGGGTGGAGTGCGTTTGCGTTCAACAGCCTGACCGAAGTTACTATACCCGGCAGCGTTCAGATCATTGGGGCGGATGCGTTTGGGAACAACAGCCTGACCGAAGTTGTCATACCCTACGGCGTTCAGACCATTGGGGCGTTGGCGTTTGCGGAAAACAGCCTGACCGAAGTTATCATACCCGGCAGCGTTCAGAGTATTGGGACGGGTGCGTTTGTGGAAAACAGCCTGACCGAAGTTACGATACCCTACGGCGTTCAGAACATTGGGCAGATGGCGTTTGGGAACAACAGCCTGACCGAAGTTATCATACCCGAAAGCGTTCAGACCATTGGGCCTCAGGCGTTTACGGGCAACCCGCTGGCCAGGATTACCATACCCGGCACCTTTGATTACAACATTACCGTTGAGCTGGAAGCGTCTACGGGCAACCCGCTGGCTAGGGTTACCTTTATGGGAACCCCCTCGAATGTTGATGAGACTGCATTCGAGCCTAGGGGCGGGGACATTGTTACCGGCCTTGCCGGCGCGACAGCGCCGGTTACTTTTGTCCGAACCGCCGACGGCCAAGGCTGGGAGTTGGAGTAGACGGCGCGGCTTTAGGGAAACACTGATTAACTCGAAGCTAATCAGTGCTTCCTTCGGACTAAAGTCCGATGCATTTGCTCATTCCACCTGCGCAAAATGCGGGTAAGAACGCTGATTCGGATTTTAATCCGCATCCTCAATGGAATTTAATCAGCGTTTCCTTAGTTTGACAGCCCCAAGCCCCGTTTGCCTACTCCCGTGGCTTGCTCTCCTCCCTCCCCCAAACAAAGAACCGCCCGCTTTAACCAAAGGCCGTTTTCCGCTAGAATGAATCCATGAGCAGCGATCTACAAGCCGGGCAAACAACGGTGTCGCCCGCAGGCATAAAAACCGCGTGGATACCCCCCGGGACCTTCACGATGGGCAGCCCGCCGGAGGAAAAAGGCAGGTGGGACAGCCAAGAAGCCCAACGGCAGGTAAGCATTCTCAGCGGCTTCTGGATGGGCGTGTACCCCGTAACGCAAGAAGAGTGGACTAGCATAATGGGGAACAACCCCAGCGATTTTTCAAACAGCCCCGCAGAGGGGGAAAGGCAGGGGCGGCGGCCGGTGGATAACATAAGCTGGTATGACGCGCTTGTGTTTGCCAACCGCTTGAGCATTCTGGAACGGTTAAGCCCGGCGTACCGTATAAAAGGGAAAACAAACCCCGACCATTGGGGCGAAGTGCCTGAAGCCGATAACGACAGCGATTGGGATGCCGTGGAAGTGGTTGACGGCTCCGCCGGGTGGCGACTGCCCACCGAGGCGCAATGGGAATACGCCGCCCGGGCAGGAACAACTACGGCTTTCAACAACGGGGCGAGCGGCTGGGAAGACGAGACCTCGATGAATAATATAGGCTGGTTTTACTTTAACTCTGGAGGCATGACCCACGAGGTAGGGTTGAAACAGCCCAACCCCTGGGGACTGCACGACATACACGGCAACGTGTGGGTGTGGATGTGGGACAGACCGGGAGCTAGTTCTAGCCAAGCGCAGACGGAGCCTTCGAGGTCTCTCCGCATGAGCCGGGGCGGAAGCTGGCTCTTTTCCGCACAGTACGCCCGCTCCGCGCTTCGTGTAGAAAGCCACCCGTTCAACCGGTTCGCCACCCTTGGCTTGCGCCTTGTCCGCCCTTCGCTGATGGATTCCCCGGCGCATCCCAACCCGGCAACCGTCCGCTTTACCCCCAGGCCGTTTTCCGCTAGAATGTACGAATGAAATGCCGAAAAGCGTTTTTGCCCGATGACAAACACAATCTTTCGTAGGAGACAGAGAAGACTCCCAGCGGCAGGTTGACTGGGTATAAAAAGGTGCGAACAATGGAAAAGACAATAAAAGAAAATTCACCCCCAATTCAGAACCTAATCTATGAAATTCGCGGGCAAAAAGTCATGCTCGACCGAGATTTGGCAGAATTGTATGAAGTCGAGCTTAAAGTCATGAATCAGGCAGTAAAACGCAATATTGAGCGTTTTCCAGCCGATTTTATGTTTCAATTGGAACAGGAAGAATGGGACGATTTGCGGTCACAATTTGTGACCGCAAATAAAAGCCTCTCTAAAGTGCGCTACCTCCCAAATGTCTTTACAGAACACGGCGTACTTATGCTTTCAAATGTCCTTAATTCAGCCAATGCAATCAATATGAGCATACAAATAATAAGGGTTTTTGACAAGCTAAAAAAATACGCCTTAATGCAGACACCCAATGACGCACGGATAGAGGAACTTCACAAACTCTTAATGCTGCACATAGAAAACACCGACTATAAATTCTCCGAATATGACGAAACCATAAGGCAAATACTTCAAGCCTTAAACAACCTTATCGAACAGCCCAAACAAACCAAACAGATAGGTTTCAACACAGAAAACCAATAAAAGAGAGGGAGCCCCCTCCCGTGGCTTACTCTTCTCTCTCCCCAAACAAGGCATCCGCCCGCCGGCATTTCCCGCAAGCCCCCAAACAGGGCAACCGCCCGCTTTACCCCAAGGCCGTTTTTCGCTAGAATGAATCCATGAGCGACAATCTAAAAGCCGGCGAAACAACGACGTCGCCCACAGGCATAAAAACCGCGTGGATACCCGCCGGTACATTCACAATGGGCAGTCCCGATAATGAAATCGGCAGGGGCGACGATGAATGCCCGCAGTGGAAGGCAACGATTTTTTCGAGCGATTTTTGGGGCAGTCGCGCTAATGAAATCGGCAGGGGCGACGATGAATGCCCGCAGAGGCAGGTAACGATTTCGAGCGGCTTTTGGATGGGCGTGTACCCCGTAACGCAGGAAGAGTGGGAGCGCGTAACGGGAAGCAACCCCAGCTATTTTTCAGACAGCCCCGCCGCCGGGGAAACGCAGGGAAGGCGGCCGGTGGATAATGTAAGCTGGTATGACGCGCTTGTGTTTGCCAACCGCTTGAGCATTCTGGAAGGGTTAAGCCCGGCGTACAGCATAGAAGGGAAAACAAACCCCGATGATTGGGGCGATGCGCCAGAAGTAGACGAATACGACGACGAATACGGCGACGAAGACGATTATCACAGCGCTTGGGATGCGGTGGAAATCGAAGAAGGTTCAACTGGGTGGAGGCTGCCGACCGAGGCGCAGTGGGAGTACGCGGCCCGTGCCGGGGCGACAACAGCCTTTAGCAACGGAGCGTCCGATTGGAAGAACGAAGCCTCAGTCGAGGGCATAGGCTGGTTTAAGTTTAACTCCGGGAAGATGACGCATGAGGTTGGCTTGAAACAGCCTAACGCATGGGGTCTTTACGACATTCACGGGAACGTGTGGGAGTGGTGCTGGGACAGGCACGACGATTACCCGGCCCAAGCGCAGGCCGACCCGGCAGGCGCGTCTTCGGGGTCTCACCGCGTCAATCGCGGCGGGGGCTGGTTAGTTTCGGCGCTGCTCGCCCGCTCGGCGGCTCGCATCTACGACAACCCGTTCGACCGTGACAACGCTCTGGGCTTCCGGCTTGTGCGGCCTTAGCGCCGGGGCCCTGTTACGATTGCCTCTCTCCGTGTTTTACCCTTCTCTCTTCCCAAACAAAGAGCCGCCGAGAAGCCCCCCAAAGGGTTGATTTGCGCGGGGGCGGCGGTTATAATCGGGGTATGGGGTAATTTATGGACAATGTGTATAGGGTAACATTAATCTGGGACGATGAGGCGGAAGTTTGGATAGCCACAAGCAGCGACGTGTACGGTCTTATTCTGGAGCATGAGTCTGTTGATTTGCTGTTAGACCGCGTGCGCCTTGCCATTCCGGAGTTGCTCGCTTTTGAAAATTGCATATCCGGCGATATTTTTCTTGATTTTGCCATGCTGCGCAAAGAGAAGCTGTCTTTAAATGGCTGAGTACGAAAAGAAGGTACGCAAGCTGCTGTCGGATAACGGCTGTGTATTTGTAAAGCGCGGTAAAGGCGATCATGATCCTTGGTACAGCCCGATAACAAATAAACCCATTACCGTAGACAGCAAAATAAAATCCAGGCATACTGCCAACGGCATCTTAAAACGCGCGGGGATAAATCAAAAATTTTGACATTAAGGGAGCGAGCATTACAATGAACAGCGATCTGCAAGCCGGGGAAACAGCGGTGTCGCCCGCAGGCATAAAAAGGAGCGGAAAATGGCAAAAGAAACAAAAGACAAAATAATTGTTAAAGGCATAGAAGTAAGGTACAGCCGAATCAACCAAAACGATTATATGTCGCTTACAGATATTGCCCAATACAAAAATCCAAACGCCCCGAAAGACGTAGTAAAAAACTGGCTTAGAAGCAAAGAAACAATCGCTTTTTTAGGACTTTGGGAAAGCTTAAACAACCCCGATTTTAAAGGGGTCGAATTCGACTCCTTTAGAAATGAAGCCGGATACAACGCATTTACCCTGTCGCCGGAACAGTGGATAGAAAAAACAGGGGCAATAGGCATAACAACAAGCCGGGGACGCTATAGTCAAGGAACATTTGCACACAAAGATATAGCCTTTGAATTTGCCACTTGGGTTTCCGTAGAGTTTAAATTGTATTTCATTTATGAATACCAGCGCCTCAAAGAAGCCGAGCAAAAACTATTGGGCTGGTCTGCCAAGCGGGAACTTGCAAAAATAAACTACCATATCCATACGGATGCCGTCAAACAAAACCTAGTTCCCAAAGAGCTTACACCGAAACAAGCCGCGATAATATACGCCGATGAAGCCGATGTTTTGAATGTCGCTCTTTTCGGCATGACCGCCAAAGAATGGCGCACTAAAAACCCCAAACAAAAAGGCAATATCCGCGATTATGCCGAAATTAACGAATTGATATGCCTGTCCAACATGGAAAACATCAACGCTGTGTTAATTCACGACGGCATACCCCAGCATGAAAGGCTGCTGCGGTTGAATAAAATCGCCATTCAGCAGATGACCATTCTGGCAGAAGTGCAGGGAAGGAAATTATTGAAATGACGAAACAGGATGAATAGAACAATTTGCGATCACAATCTGCGACCGCAAACAAAAAAATCGCTATGGATAATGGCGATGTGCCGTAACACCCCAAACAAAGAGCCGCCCGCTTTACCCCAAGGCCTTTTCCCGCTAGAATGAACCCATGAGCGACAATCTAAAGGCCGGGGAAACAGCCGTCTCGCCCGCAGGCATAAAAACCGCGTGGATACCCGCCGGGACATTCACGATGGGCAGCCCCGCGGGCGAAAAAGGCAGAAACGGCATTGAAGGCCACCAGCGGCAGGTAACAATTTCGAGGGGCTTTTGGATGGGCGTGTACCCCGTAACGCAGGATGAGTGGGCGCGGGTAATGGGCAGCAACCCCAGCGACTTCAAAGGCAGCTTATTTAGCTATTTTCGTATGCACAATAGCAACCCCGCCGCATGGGAACCTAAGGAATGGCGGCCGGTGGAGAGTGTAAGCTGGTATGACGCGCTTGTGTTTGCGAACCGGTTAAGCATAAAGGAAAGCCTAAGCCCCGCGTACAGCATAAAAGGCAATACGAACCCCGATAGCTGGGGTCCCGCGCCGGCGAAGAATAACGAAAAATGGGATAACGTGAAGATAGTGAAAGGTTCCGCCGGCTGGCGGCTGCCGACCGAGGCGCAGTGGGAGTACGCCGCCCGGGCGGGTACGCTGGCAGCCTTTAGCAACGGGGCGACCGACTGGGAAGACAAAGCCTCGATTGAGGATATAGGCTGGTTTAGTTTCAACAGCATGAATACGCACATGACTAGAGAAGTCGGGAGCAGGCAGCCCAACGCATGGGGCCTGCATGACATACACGGGAACGTGAATGAGTGGGTGTGGGACTGGTACGCCAAGTACCCGAGCCCGAAACAAGAACAGACCAACCCTAAAGGCCCGCCTTCGGGGTCTCACCGCGTGTTTCGCGGCGGCAGCTGGTCGAATACCGCGCAGGTTGCTCGCTCGGCGTACCGTCTCTACGACAACCCGTTCGGCCGGTACTTCTACCTGGGCTTGCGCCTCGCCCGCCCCTAGCTTGACGCTTTACCCCAAGGCCATTTCCCGCTAGAATGAATCCATGAGCGACAATCAAAAAGCCGGGGAAACAGCCGTCTCGCCCGCAGGCATAAAAACCGTGTGGATACCCGCAGGGACATTCGCGATGGGCAGCCCGCCGGAGGAAAAAGGCAGGGAAGACAATGAAGGCCCCCAGCGGCAGGTAACAATTTCCAGCGGCTTTTGGATAGGCGTTTATCCCGTAACGCAAGAACAATGGCAGGCGGTAATGGGACGCAACCCCAGCAATTTTAGCGCGAACCCAGCCGCCGGGGAAACACAGGGGCGGCGGCCTGTGGAAAATGTAAGCTGGTATGACGCACTTGTCTTTGCCAACCGCTTGAGCATACTGGAAGGGTTAAGCCCGGCGTACAGCATAAAAGGGAAAACAAGCCCCGGTTATTGGAGAAAAGTTCCGACAAGAGTCCACAACGCCGCTTGGGATGCCGTGGAAATAGAAGAAGGTTCCGCCGGGTGGCGGTTGCCGACCGAGGCGCAGTGGGAATACGCGGCCCGTGCCGGGACAATGACAGCCTTTAGCAACGGAGCGACGAACTGGAAGAACGTAGCCTCGATTGAGGGCATAGGCTGGTTTAAGTTTAACTCCGGGAAGATAACGCATGAGGTTGGCTTGAAACAGCCTAACGCATGGGGTCTTTACGACATTCACGGAAACGTGTCGGATTGGGTGTGGGACTGGCACGGCGATTACCCGGACGAAGCGGAGACCGACCCTACTGGCGCGTCTTCGGGGTCTAACCGCGTCTTTCGCGGCGGTGGCTGGTATCTTCACGCGAACCACGCCCGCTCGGCGGCTCGTGGCATCTTTTCCCCGTTCGTCCCTTACCACTTCTTGGGCTTCCGGCTTGTGCGGCCTTAGAAACATTTGACGCTTTCCCCGTTTTCCGCTAGAATGAATCCATGAGCGACAATCAAAAAGCCGGGGAAACAGCCGTCTCGCCCGCAGGCATAAAAACCGCATGGATACCCGCCGGGACATTCACGATGGGCAGCCCGCCGGATGAAAAAGGCAGGTGGGCAAAAGAAGGCCCCCAGCGGCAGGTGGCGATTTACAGCGGCTTTTGGATAGGCGTTTACCCCGTAACGCAGGAACAGTGGCAGGCGGTAATGGGCAGCAACCCCAGCGGTTTTTCAGACAATCCCGCCGCCGGGGAGGCGCAGGGGCGGCGGCCGGTGGAAAACATAAGCTGGCACGACGCGCTTGTCTTTGCCAACCGCCTAAGCGCAATAGACGGGCTTACCCCGGCGTACAATATAGGCGGCAGCGCAAACCCCGGCGATTGGGGCGAGGTTCCGACAGACAGTAGTGCGGCATGGGACGCGGTGGAAATAGTTGAAGACTCCGCCGGCTGGAGATTGCCGACCGAGGCGCAGTGGGAGTATGCCGCCCGGGCGGGGACGACGAGTGCGTTCTGCAATGGGGCAGACGACTGGGAAGACGAGGCCTCGGTTGATGGCGCTGGCTGGCTTGGTTTTAACTCAGGGAAGATGACGCATGAGGTCGGGCGCAAGCAGTCCAACGCATGGGGGCTTTGCGACGTGCACGGGAACGTGTGGGAGTGGGTGTGGGACTGGTTCGGGAATTACCCCAGCCGGTCGCAGACCGATCCCACGGGCAGGTCTTCGGGGTCTATCCGCGTAGGCCGCGGAGGTAGCGCCTTCATTTCGGCGCGGAACGCCCGGTCGGCTTGCCGTAACGGCGGCAGCCCGCTAGACCGGAACGACTTTCTGGGCTTGCGCCTCGCCCGCCCCTAGAAAGATTAGACGGCAGGTTGCCTTAAAGCATATTGACACTCGCTTTAGCTTGCAATACACTCAAATTCAAAAGGCGACAAGTTTATGGAAGCAATATTACACCCCATCCCAAGAAAATACCTTGAGCGCATGAATGAACCGGATAAAGGGCACGTCAAAGCTGCTTTGCAAAGGCTTGAAGAAGAACCTCCCAAAGGCAATATAAAACCCCTTGCGGGGCAGCCCGGAACTTTCAGATTGACGATAGGCAGTTACCGTGCCATATTCCGGTATGGGGAAGAGCATATTTTAGTAACGCACCTTGACCCGCGAGGGCAGGCATACAAAAAAAAGAACAAGGGGAAGAAAAGATGACAGCGGCGGTTTTGAGAAAAGAAATACACAGCATTATAGATGCCATGCCGGAACAGAGCCTTCCGGCGTTAAAGCCTTTGTTGGCCTACATTGCAGACGACTACTGGAAACCCGTTATAGAGCCGGCCAGCCCGGAAGAAGTCGCAATGGCAGAGGAACGGCTGAAAGACTATGAAAAAGACCCTTCCAGCTTCGTGCCTCTTAGCAGCATAAAATAGATTCAGCCTGCTTAAAGATATAAACAAGCCCCAGCCTACAAGACGCAGGCTGCCCGGTCGGCTTGCCGTAACGGCGGCAGCCCGCTAGACCGGAACGACTTTCTGGGCTTGCGCCTCGCCCGCCCCTGACACATTTGACGCTTTCCCCGTTTTCCGATAGAATGAATAGAGATGAGATACTACGCCTTGCAGGTAAAGACACGCAGCGAGACCAAGTTCATACGGCTCTTAAAAGCCCAGAACCCGCATTTGGGACTGCCCGTATATTTCCCCCAACGACGCCTAGATATAAGAAGAAAAGGCGTGTTGAAGCAGGAAATGGCGGCCATATTCCCCGGCTACGTCTTTGTAGAAGCCGACTCCGACCGGGAAATCATCGAGCACCAGTGGGCCTTCAGACGCACCGACGGGTTTTTCCGCTTTTTAAGGTCGAATCAGGAAATATCACCGCTAGCCAACCGGGATTTGGAACTAGTCCTTCACTTTATCAAAAGAGCGGGGCCAGTGGCAGGCAGATCGAAAGTGTACTTCAACGAAAATTCCCGCATAGTCGTAGTAGAAGGCCCTCTTTTAGGGCTTGAAGGAAAGATAATAAAGGTCGATAAAAGAAAAGGAAGGGCGAAAATAAAACTCGACCTTTACGAAGACTCCTTCACCGTCGATCTGGCATTCGAGGTAATCGGGTCTTTGGAAAAAACGCGGCAGGCCGGGCCTTAGCCTGCCGGCAAGGGGATTGATTATGAGTAGGGGAGGGGAAATGAACGGGGTAAAATCGAAGCGGCTGTACATAATAGGGGCGGGCTTTGCCGGGTGCAGCCTTGCCAGCGAAATAGCGGCAAAGGCCATCTTTGGCGAAGTCGTGGCATTTTTAGACGACGACAGGGAAAAAATCGGCAAAAAATTCGTCGGCGTTCCAGTCTTGGGGCCAATACGCGACGTCGCCCGGCTCTTGCGAATGAACCCGGCCGACGAAGCTATCATCGCCATGCCCGCCGCCAGCCGCGAAGACCTAAAAGAAATCTACACCGTGCTTAAAAAAGCAGGCTTTCAGCAGATACGCATCCTCCCCGGCATCTTCCAAATACTGGAAGGCGAAGGCAACCTCATCCAGACCCGATCCATCAACCCCCAAGACCTCTTGGGCAGAACACCGGTCGCCATCAAACTAAAAGAAAGCCTCGCCTATCTGCGCGACAAGCGCGTGCTCATAACCGGCGCAGGCGGCTCCATAGGCAGCGAGCTTTGCAGACAACTCCTTTGCGGCGGCGCGTCCCGCCTTTACCTCTTCGGACACGGGGAAAACTCAATCTATCAGATAGATAGAGAACTTCGCATCCTGCAAGAAGAAGGCGTGGGCGAAAAAGCCGCCCTCGTGCCGGTAATCGGCGACCTGAAAGATTCCGATTATGTCGATTACATAATCGGCCAGTTGAAAGCCGATGTCGTCTTCCACGCCGCCGCCTACAAACACGTCCCAATGTTGGAAGAAAACCCGGTCGCCGCAATCGACAACAACGTCCTAGGCACGGAAAACCTAATCCGCGCCTGCCAACGCGCCGGCGTAAAACGCTTTGTTCACATAACGACCGACAAAGCCGTCAGCCCAACATCCGTTTACGGCGCGTCAAAATATATCTGCGAGCAGATGGTGCTCCAAGCCGCCGCCTTGCAGGAAGCCTCCGGCCGGGGGACAAACTTTATGGTAGTGCGCTTCGGCAACGTATTGGGATCGCGCGGATCAATCGTCCCCCTCTTCCAACAGCAGATCGAAAAAGGAGGACCTGTAACCGTAACCCACCCCGACGCCCGCCGCTGGTTCATGACAATCCCCGAAGCCTGCTCGCTCGTTTTGCAAGCCGGCGGCGTGGGCGAAAACGCCGGGCTTTACCTTTTGGACATGGGCGAGCCGGTACGCATAAGGGATTTAGCCGAGCAGATGATCCGCTTTTACGGCTTTGAGCCGGAGGCCGAAATAAAAATCGAGTACATAGGCCTGCGAGCCGGCGAGCGGCTGGACGAGTGCCTTTGGGCGGAAGACGAGGAAGTAAGCGCGACCGACTACAGCCGCATACTAATCGTTGACAGAAAGAACCCCCTCCCCCTGGACATAGCCGCCTTGGTAGACGAGCTTCGCCCGATCTGCCGCTTTGACCCATTGCGCCCCGAAGCCTACCGGGACAGCAGACTTTTGCGTAATTTATTGAAAGAAGCGATACCGAGCATGGAATTTGCAAAGGAGTTAAACTATGTCTGATGCCCCCGTCCCCTACGCCCGCCCATTTATAGGAAGAGAAGAAGAAGAAGCAGTGTTAGAAGTTCTGCGGTCCGGCTGGCTGACAACCGGCGCTCAGGCACTTGCCTTTGAGAAAGAGTTCGCCAACTTTATAAAAGGCCCGGCAAGCACCGGCCTGCAATGCCTTGCCGTAAACTCCGCCACAAGCGGCCTGCACCTTGCCGCCGAAGCCTGCGGAATAAAACCCGGCGACCTAGTTTTTCTGCCGTCGCTCACATTCACAGCCACGGCGGAAGTTATACGATACTTGGATGCCGACCCGGTCTTTGTCGATGTAAAGCCCGGCGCGTTTCACATAGACCCGGCCGCTTTGGAACACGCAATCGAAAACACGAAAAACAAGGGGGCGGCCAAGGCGATCATGCCCGTCCATTACAACGGCCTGCCCTGCGACATGGACTCCGTTATGCGAATAGCCGGGAAACACGGTATGAAGGTTATCGAAGATGCCGCCCATTCCTTCCCCTCCGTAATGGAAGACGGAAGACACGCCGGGACAATAGGCGATGTCGGGGTGTTTTCGTTCTACGCTAACAAAACAATAACAACGGGCGAAGGCGGCATGATTGCGGTTAAGGACGAGGCACTTGCGAAAAGAATGTCCGTTATGCGATCCCACGGGATAGACCGCAGCGTGTGGACGCGCTACACCGATTTAAAGGCCTCGTGGTACTACGAAGTTTTGGAAGCCGGCTTCAAGTACAACCTGCCGGACATTTTGGCCGCCTTAGGCCGGGCGCAACTTGCCAGGGCACTCGATCTTTTGGAGATGCGCGTTGCAATCGCCGCCGTGTACGATGACTTGTTTTCCAACAGCGAGCATTTTGCCCTGCCGCCGACCGGCGCAGGCGATGCCCGGCACCTGTACCCCCTGCGGCTGAACCTTTCCGCGCTGAAAATTTCGCGCGACGATTTTATCGACAAATTAAAGGAAAAGGGCATAGCCAGCTCCGTGCATTACATTCCGTTACACGTCATGCCCTTTTACAAAAACCGCTACAACCTGAACGAGGACGACTTTCCGCAAACAATGGCGGCCTACAAAAGCGAAATATCCCTGCCAATCTGGCCGGGAATGACCGAGGGGCAAGTCTCGCGGGTAGTCGAAGGCGTAAAATCAATCGCGGCGGAATATGCAAAATAGGGGAAAATAGGCTTGCAGGACATTTCCCCACCGGGGTTGCACGGCGACTGTTATGTGCAGGACATCTTTGTCCAGGACATTTATGTCCGCGATATGCTCTACGCGCTGACAATCCGATCGCCTGTGGCCAAGGGCGTGCTTGTCTCAATAGACAGCCCCCGGCTGCCGGAAGGTTATGCGATAATAAGCGCCAAGGACATCCCCGGCGAAAACCGCCTTGCGGGAAGCCCCATGCCGATCTTTGCCGATGCGCGGCTTTCCTACAAGGGCGAGCCGGTAGCCCTGTTGTTCGGGGCGGACAAACTGAAACTCCACGAGATTTTTTCCCAAGTAAAAGTCGTGGCCGAAGAAACAGAGCCGTTTTTCGCATACACAACAGCCGGCGGCGATGACGCGCGTGTCATTGCGAAACGCACCTTGCAAAGCGGCGATACGGCGGCGGCCTTCGAGAGCGCGGCACAGATAATCGAAAACGAATACGACACCGGCATACAGGATCACTGGTACACCGAACCCGCCGGGGCCGTCTCGATGTACGGGGCGCAGGGCGCATTGCTCGTGCGGACATCCACGCAAAAACCCGATCATGTGAAACTCGCAGTCGCGCAAACACTCGGCATTTCGCAAGATGCATTGGAGCTTGCGCCGACAATCCTGGGCGAACACTCGGACGGCAAACTCTGGTATCCCTCCCTTGTCGCCTGCCACTGCGCCCTTGCCAGCTTCGTTTCCAAAAAGCCGGTGCGCCTGATTTTATCCCGTGAAGAAGATTTTCTCTTTAGCCCCAAAAGGTGCGAAAGCAAAATCAAAATCAAAAGCGCAGTCGATGAAAAAGGCCTTTGCACTGCCGCCGAAATAAGCGTGTACGTCAACCTGGGCGCTTACGGAATTTTTACCGATGAAATTATCGAACAAATATGCATCGGAAGCCTTGGCTGTTACAACATTGAAAACATAAAACTGGACTGCCGGGCGGTTTCAACTAACACGCCCCCCGGCGGGCCTTTTTGCGGCTTCGGCCTTTCGCAAGGGCTTTTCGCCTCGGAGTGCCAGGCCGGCATCATTGCAGGCAAAACAAAAACCGACCCGGTGCAGTGGCGGGTGCAACACCTTAAAACCAAGCCCAACACAGGCCTCATCGAAACAGCCCTTTCGATGAGCGACTACGGCAGAAAATGGGCTTCTTACGAACTTTTGCGAAAAAGCCGCGCCGGTGCTGCTGCAAACAGCGACATTTTCGAGTGGGGCAGGGATGGGGAGGGGCTTAGGGGGATAGGCATGGCAGCAGGTTTCCAGAGTGGCTTGCCGGGCGAAAACGGCGGCGCGGCTGTTGCCGTCGTGGAAATCGAAATGGATGCCGTTGAATACACCCCGAAAGTCCGGGGAATCTGGCTTTGCATAGACGGGGGAAAAATCCTTTCCGTAGATGAAGCGAGAAAAAGCGCCAAAACAGGCGCGATGCAGGCGGCAGGCTGGGCGGCGTGGGAATACCTGCGTTATGTGCAAGGGGTGATCGATCTTGACCAATACGACAACTACAAAATCGCCCATGCCATTGGCGGCCTTAACATTCGCTTTCTGGATACCGCATCTGAAAAACCGAAAAGCATAGGCGAGCTTCCCTTTACCTGCATCCCCGCCGCATACATCGGGGCTGTCTCCCAAGCGATGGACTGTCATTTTTTCTCCATCCCCTTGAAGAAAGAAGAAATACTGGAATCGCAAAAAAACAAAGGCAAAACATGACGATTAAATTTATCCTTAACGGCGAAGATGTAACAGTAAGGGCTAGCGCGAATGTCAGGCTCGTTGACATTCTTAGAGAAAAGTTTTCCCTGTTAGGTGCAAAGGAAGGCTGCCTTTGCGGGAAGTGCGGAGCTTGCTCGGTTATTTTTAACGGCTATGTAAGCCTCGCCTGCCTTATCCCGGCATTCAGGGCCGAGGCCAGCGAGATAATCACAATCGAAGGCTTTTCCCAAACGCTGGAGTATCAGGACATTGCAACCGGGCTTGAGCTTACGAATAACGCGGCCTGCAATTTTTGCCGCGCAGGAAAAATACTGTACATCGAAAGCCTTTTCAAACAATTCGGCCAGCCGTCCGACCGTCTGTTCCGGGAAGAAATCGAGCGCGGTTTCGGCGGGGTAATGTGCAGGTGCGCAAGCGCGGACGACTTTACAGAGGCGGTAAACAAAATCGCAGAAATCCGCCAGCGGAGGCTTTATGGCCGTTACACATAACGCAAGCGCGAAAGACGGCATTTCTTTTCCGGCATCCTTGGGGGAGTTCTTTTCAACATGGGAAAAATACCCCGGCGCGTTAATCTACGCAGGGGGAACAGCCATAGCCGGCGTGCGGGCAAACCCCGTGCTTGACTTGCCCGAAAACATTATCTGCCTTGGCAGGCTGAAGAATCTGCATCACATAACAAGAACGGAAAGGTATCTTGAGATTGGCTCAATGGTAAAACTCAACCAGATTATCCGGCTTGGGAAAACAGTCCCGGCTGTGTTTACCCGCTGTCTTGAAAACATCGGCACAATGCAGCTTAGAAACCTCGCCACGATAGGCGGCAACATCTGCTTCGACAGCAAGCGCCGGGATACGGCCTCCGTACTGACCGCCCTTGATGCTCAGTTTGAACTGCGCACAGCCGGCTCCTCCCGCTGGATACTGGCAAGCCGTTTTTTTTCCTCGCCGTCTGTCGGCCAAGAGCTGCTTACAAGGATCAGAGTGCCGCTGGAAAGCTGGGACTACTCCGCTTACAGAAAGTTTTCCTGCCAAGAAGAGTACACCCGCGCCTTTGTTTTTACGATAAAAACCGAAAAAAACATTCTTAGCGACATAAGGGTTGTGTGGAAGTCCGACGTAGTGTTACGCGACAAAAACATCGAAAAAATTTTGGCCGGCCAAAAATTACCCTTAAACAAAAAAATTGCAGGCGATTTTCTTGAAAGCTGGGAAAAACTTCTAAACGGCTCCGCGCAAGGCTTGCCGGACAAAGCCTTGGACGAGCAAGCCCTCTCAAAGCGGGAGTTCGCCAATTGCCTTGCGCTTAACATCCGCGATTTATGCGAGTAAGGCGGTTTATGGAAAAAGAGCGATCCCCCAGGAATAAAACCATCGCAGTTTCGCAAGGCGAATATGCCGCCTTGCGAAAAAGGCTTTTGTATCTGAGTGCGGAAAAAATGTCCTGCGAACAAATCCTTAACAAAACTATTTGCGCCGATTTGTTTTCCGCATTAGATTTATTGCCCGCCGAGTTCGCCGATCTTTTGGTGCTTGACCCGCCTTACAATTTGGACAAAAATTTCGCCGGTTTTAGGTTTTCCAAAACCGGCGATGACGGCTATTTGCAATATTTGAGAAGCTGGTTTCCAAAAATCATGAAGGCGTTAAAACCTAACGGCTCCGTGTATATTTGCGGCGATTGGAAAAGCACTTTTTGCCTGTATCAAATTATGCGAGAAAATGCGATAGTCAGAAACAGGATTGTCTGGCAGAGGGAAAAAGGCCGGGGGGCGAAATCGAATTGGAAAAATGCGGCCGAAGATATTTGGTTTGGCACAAAAAGTACGGAGTATTATTTTGATGTTGAGGCAGTAAAACAAAAACGCAAGGTACTTGCCCCTTACAGGGAAAGTGGAAAGCCAAAAGATTGGGAGGAAACAAAAGACGGCAACTTTAGATTGACCCACCCCGGCAATTTTTGGGACGACATTTCAATCCCGTATTGGTCAATGCCGGAAAACACAGCGCACCCTACGCAAAAGCCCGAAAAGCTAATCGCAAAACTTATACTGGCAAGTTGCCCGGAAAAGGGAATTGTTTTAGACCCTTTTTTAGGCTCCGGCACAACATCTGTAGTCGCAAAAAAACTACGCAGAAATTATGTCGGAATAGAAGTGAACGAGGCGTACTGCTGTTTGGCCGAAAAACGCATAACGCTATCGGATGCCGACATAAACATTCAGGGCTATTCAAACGGCGTTTTTTGGGAGCGAAACACCTTGCGCGATCAACTGAAAAAAGGGCGTGTGTGATGTGCATAGAAAAAACGCCGCCGGCGATGCCGCCGTCTATCGCGGCAATCCTTATGGCATCCGGGTTTTCAAAACGTTTCGGCGAGGGGAACAAACTGCTGGCCCCCTTTCGCGGGAAACCC
This sequence comes from Spirochaetota bacterium, assembly GCA_009778155.1. Lineage (GTDB taxonomy): Bacteria > Spirochaetota > Spirochaetia > Treponematales > Breznakiellaceae > WQXQ01. Next base: position 4,992 of record WRKI01000334.1, on the reverse strand, counting down.
CTGGCAAGGCACACCCTTGAACTTGTATCGCAAATACATTTCCCCGGCGGGATTTTTTTCATTGCCGCCAATGACAATGTGGCCGCCCTTGCCGCAGGCCTGCCCGCCGTTACGGTAATCAGAAACCGCAACCCCGAAAAAGGCCTCCGGGAAAGCGTCCGTCTTGGCGTGGAGGCGGCCCCGGCGGCGGCGCACTACCTGTTTTTCCCCTGCGACCAGCCCCTGCTGGACATAGCCACGGTAAAACTTGTCATGGCGGCCGCCCGGCAGGGTTGCATTGTCGAGCCGCGCCACCGGGGCAGGCCTGGCAACCCCTGCCTGTTTTGCGCATCTTTCAGGGAAGCCCTGCTTTCGCTGGAAGAAGGGCAGTCGCCCAGGGGCATAAAGGCCGCAAGCCCCGGCGCGGTAATCCCCGTGGAGGCGCAAAACCCGCTAGCCCTGGAAGATGCAGACACCGAGGAAAGCCTTGCAAGGCTGTCAGCCGGCCGGGTTTGAACTTCAACCTTTCATCATCCTGTAAATTTTTCGGGCTATTTTGTACAGCCCAATTTTTTTTAACACTTCAACTCCGGTGTCTCTAGAAAAAACACTTTTTAATGAGCGTATCGCCTTGGCTGAAGCTTTTTCTGGAGGGGGAGGGTTTCTTTTTTCATAATCCTGCCACCATAAATATGCACTTTTTTCCAAGGCGTATACAAGCAATATATCTTTGTATTCGTCTTTGTCTGGAACAATGTAAATATTGTCATCGCAAATTACCATGTACTTTTTTTTCGCCGATGCCGTCCCCATTCTTTTCGGCGATGTTTTAAAAAATGGTATATGCCCCACGATGGACGCGCAGGCCATCCTTTTTGGGGAAAAATCGAAAAAAAACGCCGGAACCTTGTAACATAGACGGGCGGTCAATGTTTTAGACATAGGGTATACCTATCCTTGCGTAAGGAAACGGGGGCACTTTGCACGGAACCCCTTCAGCCCGCTGGGACAGGCTAAACAAAACCGCATTCTACAGCCGCATTTTGCGTCCCCCTCCGTGTGATTTCCATTAAGGCAACTTCCAAAAAACCCATCTGGGTTAAAGTTTTTCGCCGCCCGCTTGACAGAGACGCGAAAATCGGTGTAAAGTGAAGTTAAGAGTTATGGAAAAACCCCTGCCCGATCCGAATAATGCTTTCCCGGTTCCCAACATAAAAACCGTAACCTATGTAAAACCAACGGTTAAAAATAAAAATATCATAGTCGGGGATTTTACGTATTTTGCCGGCGCGGACTTTGAAAAGCAGGTAACGCACTTTTACGATTTCTATGATGACAAACTGATAATCGGAAAGTTCTGCCAAATAGCCGCCGGCGTGGAGTTTGTCATGAACGGGGCAAACCACAAAATGGACTGCGCCTCGACATTTCCCTTTTACATCTTTGAAAAATGGAACGAGGAGATTCCGCCGCCGGGCAAGCTGACGCACAAGGGCGACACAATTGTCGGCAACGATGTGTGGATAGGCCAAAACGCCGTGATACTGCCCGGCGTAAAAATCGGCGACGGCGCGATAATCGGGGCAAACAGCGTCGTGGGAAGCGACATCCAGCCCTACTGCATCGCCGCCGGGAACCCCGCAAAACTTGTGCGCAAAAGATTCGACGATGAATTGACAGAGCTTTTGCTAAAGTTCAAATGGTGGGACTTGCCGGTGGCCGAAATCAACGATCTCATTCCCCTGTTGCACGACAACGATTTAGACGAAGTAAGAAAAAAAATCCGCGCCCGCCTACAGGCGCGGCTGCCGGCTTGAAGCACTGCGCCTTCTTCGTTATATTTATGATATGCACGAATATAAAACAAGCGGAACCTGCGCTTCTGCAATACGGTTCGAGTTAAATGACGGAAAAATCAGCTCTCTTTCCTTTGAGGGCGGTTGCGACGGCAACCTGAAAGCACTCGCCGCCCTTTTGGAAGGAAGCGATGCGGCAGAGGCGGCCAAAAAGCTCAAAGGCCTAGGTTGCGGAGCCAATTCGACCTCCTGCGGCGACCAGCTTGCAAAGGCAATCGAAAAGTTTTTATGAAACTGCTCCTTCACTCTTGCTGCGCCGCTTGCACCCTCGCCTGTTTGGGGGGAATACCGGGCGGCGGCCAGACGGAGCTTTTTTGGTACAACCCAAACATTCACCCTCTGACGGAATACGAGAAGCGGCTTTCCGCCCTTGCCGAGGCCGCCGGGGCGGAAAACATGGGGCTGGAAAAAGCTGACCGATACGGGCTAAAGGATTTTTTAAGAGCGGTGTTTGCCGACATGGAAAACACACCCGCCGGCAGCCGCTGCAAAATATGCTACAAAATGCGCATGGAAAAAACCGCCGCCTTTGCCGCCGAAAACGGCTTTGACGCATTTTCCACAAGCCTTCTTGCAAGCGAGCACCAAAACCACGAAGCAATCCGGCAGGCGGCAGAAGAAGCGGCCGAGCAGTACCGCGTCAAATTTTTTTACCGCGACTTTCGCGCATCTTCCCGGCAGGGCAAAAACAAGGCGCGCGCTGCCGGGCTTTATATGCAAAAGTATTGCGGCTGTATTTTTAGCGAAGAGGAACGTTATTCGACATGAGCGTGAACCCTATTTTTCAACGGCTGGCTCTTATCACAGGCGAGGATGCGCTGGAACGCTTCGCCGGCTCCAGCGCGATTGTCTTCGGAGCGGGCGGCGTGGGAAGCTGGTGCGCCGAGGCTCTTGTCCGGTGCGGCATAGGCAGGATCGCCATTGTCGATCACGATACGGTTTGCGAAAGCAATATTAACCGGCAGATTCAAGCGACCACGCTTACCGTCGGGATGCCCAAGGCCGATGTTTTGAAAAAACGGTTTTTGGAGATAAACCCGCAATGCGATGTTATCGTATGGAACGAAATGTTCAACCGGCATAACGCGCATATTTTTGGCATAGAAAAAAGCGATTATGTGATAGACGCAATCGACAGCATTAGCTGCAAACTTGATCTGATCGAAGCCGCCGGCGCGGGTGCGGATGGCGGGCTGAAGTTTTTTTCCTCTATGGGCATGGCCAGGAAATCCGATCCGTCAAGGATAAAAGTTGCGTCAATTTGGGAAACCAAGGGTTGCCCCCTTGCCAGGGCTGTCCGGCAGGGCTTGCGGAAAAGGGGTTTTTCCAAAAGTTTCACCGTGGTTTACAGCGATGAATCCCTGCCGGCCTATGAAGAGGCGGCCTTTGTGCCGGGGAAAAAAACAGTCAACGGCAGCGCGGTTCCGGTAACGGCATCGGCGGGGATGTTTCTGGCGGGGCTTGTGTTACGCGACATTTGCGACAACGCCGGCGCGGGGGCATTATGAGCGGCAGGTTTTTGAACAAGGCCGGCGCAGATGAAATTGTCAAGGCGCTCACCATAAAGGCCGTAATGGGAAAATCGCTTTTTTCCGCAAATGACAGAATCCTTATCGCCGTGTCCGGGGGGAAAGACTCAAGCGTGCTGGCCTGGGCGTTGTCGGCGATACGGCCTGCGTTAAAGTTTTCCTACGAGCTTTCCTCCCTGCACATCTCGACCGACTTTTGCGCCTGTTGCAAAAAATCGACGCTTGCCCAGCGGCTGGAGGACTGGGGCATTCCCTTTACGGATTTGTTTGTGCCGGTTATCGGCAGGTTGCAGGAAGGCCGCAAGATGAACTGCTACTGGTGTTCCACGCAAAGACGCACGGAGCTTTTGCGTTACGCGGTGGAAAACGGTTTTAACAAAATCGCACTGGGGCATCACATGGACGACATTGTAGAAACTTTTTTCATGAACCTGTGCTCCAAAGGCCGCATGGAGGCGATGCCCATGTCGATAAAATATCGCAAGTTTCCCGTAACGTTAATCCGGCCGCTTGGCCTATTGGAAGAAAAACAAGTTATCGCCTGCGCCGACAAACTTGGCATTCTGAAGACGGCCTGCACCTGCCCCTACGGGATAAACTCCGGCCGCCGCGTTATGCGAAAACAAATCGATGTTTTTACCGGCGGCAGCGGCGATGTCAAACGGCGCATTCTAAAAGCCCTTGCAGAGGGCGACCGTGATTACTTAATCGGATGACCGCCCGCCGGGGCTTTTTTCGCTTGGCCTCTTTTCAAAAAGCGTTGCAGCAGAGCACGGTACGCAAAAAAAGAAGCGGCAACGGAGATGATAAAAATGACAAGAAAAGCCCAAGCGGCAACCTCCTGGGGCAAATGCGGCGCGATAAAGTTTGCATAAGCCAAAAACATGGCTAAAAAACAGCCGGCCGTCAGCACAATGTTAAACAAAGTAGCGGCCACGACAAAAAGAACGGTGTTTAGCTTTTTACTCACCTGGGGTATCCTGCGGCGGCAAGGCGGAATCCCCCGGCTTACTCACGCCGGGGCTTATCAAAATGGAGACAAACATAAGAATACTCCCAACAACTACGCTTGAGTCGGCGACATTGAAGGTTGGCCAGCGTTCAAAACCCAAAATGCCGAAAAATCTTACGCTTATAAAATCCACAACGCCGTCCGGGCGGAAGATGCGGTCGATCAAGTTCCCGGCGCCGCCGCCGACAATGGCCGCCACAGCCCAGCGTTGCGCCTTGTTGAACTCGTCGGTTCTGAAGTAGTACCACAGCAAAAAGACCAAAACAAGCAGGGGAAAAACGACAAAAAGCCAGAACCGCAAATTCGGCGGCAGGGTATAACCCAAGCTAAAGGCAATAGCCGGGTTTCGCACATGGATAATATGAAGAAGATCGTTGTCAAAAACATCGGTAATAAACGAGTTGATCGGCCAATTGCTTGCGATATGTATTTTGGTGATCTGATCCAGCAACACGACGACTGCGGACAGTATCAAAGGCTGCATACGCTCTTTGTCAAATTTCATTTTTTACTCCAATTATGGCAACCTCCAAAAACCCAGATGGGGTTTTTGGAGGTTGCTCAGAGAAAACCGCTAACTCCTTATACTGCAGGCAGTTAGGAGTTTGCGGTTTTC
>WRKI01000333.1 GCA_009778155.1 Spirochaetota bacterium | reverse complement strand
AATCAGTGGTTCCCCCTGCATTTGCTCATTTCATTGCGCAAAATGCGGGTAAGAACGATGATTAAATCCTCGGTGGGATTTAATCATCGTTTCCTTAAGCCTTGCCAAAAAGCGCCTTCCAAAGCTGTGCCGACACTGTAAACTGGTTTTCGCCCGTGCGTAAAATCGCTATGCGCTCTCTTTTGGCCGCCTCCAGCATATCGCCGGGGATGGGGCGCGAGTTGCAGATGATTATCAGCGAAATGTCCACAAGGGATGCCACCGCCACGGTGTTTATATGCGCCTGCACCGTGATAAGCGCCGAGGCGCCGGCATCCGCGCCAATGCCCCTGGCGTTGGCGTTAGCGTTAGCTACAACGTCGGAAAGCAAGTCCGATGCGTATGCGCCGGCAAGTTTTGCGTCGTCAAAATCCCTGTGGCAAACCTCCGCGCCTATTGCGGCGGCGAACTCTGTTATTGTCATGATTACCCCCGCGCCTCCAAAAAAATAAGCGCGCCGCCGGGACGCGCCTTTGCTTCTTACCCGTATTTTGCGCAATGATATGTTGATCCAAAAACCCCCATTCCGTCAATACCAATGACTTTATTATCTTTTAATATTATTTCAAGCCCATGCTCGCGATCCAATTTGTAATGTATTGGCATTATTATTATTTTTTCATTCAATACTCTTAAATAATTTATGTTTTTCATATACTCAAAATGTATGTCTTGCGTCGTAATGTTCAGCGGTTCGTGAACTTCCCCTTCTTTTTTATCTGTCTCGAAAAGACCGTCTAAAATAAAACTTTTCTCATAATACTCCGCATAATGCTCTTTATAGTTTTCAAATGATTTTTCTTTTATCTCAATTATTATTTCATCGATATTTTCGAGAAAATTTTTGAATGTGTTTTCATAGTCTAATACTTCGTTTTCTGTGGGCAACGCCTCTATTTCTTCCCCGTCTTCGTTATATTCTGCTCCAAGAAATACTTCCACCTCTTTTTCAAAATATGGTATTGTAAACGTATATTCTGAAGAAGCTCCAGCCCAATCAAATTCAATCGTTCCAAAATAATCTGATTCCATAAAACCTCTTCCATAATCATACCCCTTCCTCCGAATCGTGTCAAGTGTTTTCCGGCCAAAAATCGCTCCCCGTCAAACCCTTTCGTAGAGCCATGCACGGCCTTTTTTGCCAGCCCTCTTCACAAGACCCAGCCTGGTCAAAACATACAGGGCTTTGCGGGCAAGGGCGGCCTTAATCCCGGCCTTTTTCGCCAGCATGGAGGCCGTAAAAGCCTCGCGCCGGGCGAAAGGGACAAAGCGCAGGTAGTCGGCCGGGCGTTCAAGGACAATGCTTTCGCGAACCGCTTCCAGAGACTTGTCCAGAATGCTCTGCCCCCGGCGGCGCCATGAGCCTTTGCCGTCGGCGACGCGCCTTTCCACAATGTCTGCAAGGACAAGCTCTATGGAAAGCCCCTGCAAAGAGGCAAGCTCCCAGCCGTAGACAAGCGCGTTGAAAAGGTCCCAGGGGGAGCCACGCCGGGGGCTTTTGCGCCGGTGAAGCAAAAACACCGTGCCGTTGAAAAGCTCGAAAACTTCGATATATTTGGCCGCCGCGACAGGGTAGACAAGCCTAACCGGCGCTTCAAGCAAAAGAGCCTTGAGCTTGCGCTTCAGCGGGGCGAAGCTGCCGGTCTGTACTTCTATAAACTCGCCTTCGCCGTTAAGCCCGTCGGCAATGTAGCCGGCGGCGGCCACCTCCGTCATGCCCTGCGGGCCTGAGTACAGTGTTTTAAGCTCCCTGTGCAGGGAACTTTCTTTTTTCGTGCCAATGGAATTCGCCGCCTTTTTCAAAAAAACTCCCGTTAAAACGCTTGCCAAAAACTCATACAAAGGCACTAAGGGCGGTTTAGAAAACTTTGCCTGAACCCCCAAACCTTCGTCTGAATCTTTTCTTCTTGAAACAGAATATGGAAAACGGCAGCAAGCGTCAAGTTGGCTGGCACTTCCTTCAGCAATTCTAAATGTAGAATTACCGGCTTGTCATCTTGCGGAAATTGTTTTATTATGAGATATGACTTTTTATGCCAACCACCCAAAGTTTGACGATGACGGCGAGCGGGGGAAAGACGGCAAAGAGACCGCCTCTGCGGATTTTCTTGCCGGGAAAATGCTTAAAACCCGCACCATTTTGCTTTCCAGCGAAATAAACGAAGCTCTTGCCGAAAAAACAATCCGCCAGCTTCTTTTGCTGGAAGACATGGGCGACGAACCTGTTTATATCTTTATAGATTCCCCCGGCGGCCATGTATATTCGGGCTTTGCAATCTTCGACATGATTCGCTTTGTAAAACCGCCCGTTTTCACTGTCGGCATGGGCCTTGTCGCAAGCGCGGCGGCTCTCATCCTTCTTGCCGCGCCCAAAGAACGCCGGCTGGGGCTGCCGAACAGCAACTACATGATACACCAGCCGCTTTCGGGCATCCGGGGCGTGGCCACCGATATAGAGATTCACGCCAAAGAGCTGGACAACTTGCGGGAAAAACTCGACCGCCTTGTTGCCGATGAAACTGGCGTTCCCTACGATCAGGTTAAAAAAGATACCGATCGCGATTTCTGGATGAACGCACCGCAGGCTCTCAAGTACGGCTTGATTGACAAGGTTATAACCGCCCGCAAAGAACTGGGCTAAACTCGGTTAAACCCGGCGAAGGGGGCAAGGAGGGCAAAGGGACAGGGGGGAAGCCCCGCTCCCTGCCCTTTGCGGTTAAATTTCTTCCTCTTTTTTGCTAAACTGAAAATTGCCGTCTCGGCAATAACCGGGTGCAGTTTGCCCCCGCGACATCAAAATTTAGGAGCTTTTTATGGCATCAAAAATTCCCACAAGGCTTTACCTTTCGGAAGACGAGATACCCAAGTATTGGTACAACATTCGGGCGGATATGAAAAACAAACCCGAACCGCTGCTTCACCCCGGAACCTTAAAGCCGGCCGTCGCGGCGGATTTGCAAGCCGTGTTCTGCAAAGAGCCGGTTAAACAGGAACTTGACGAGACCACCCGCCTCGTCCCCATACCGGAGGGCATACAGGAGTTTTACAAAGCCTACAGGCCGGCGGCCTTGGTACGCGCTTACTTTTTGGAAAAAACCTTGGGAACCCCGGCGGAAATCTATTACAAGTTCGAGGGGACAAACACATCAGGCTCTCACAAGCTGAACTCCGCCGGGCCGCAAGCCCATTATGCCAAGGAAGAAGGCATACGATCGCTTACAACCGAGACAGGCGCCGGGCAGTGGGGCACGGCAATGGCAATGGCGGCGGCCTTTTACGGGCTTGACCTTACGGTTTACATGGTCAAGGTAAGCTGCGAGCAAAAACCCGGCCGCAAAGCCCTGATCGAAACCTACGGCGCAAACCTTATAGCTTCGCCATCGGAGACAACGGCATCGGGAAAGGCCATTCTTGCGGCGGCCCCGGACACCGGCGGCTCTTTGGGCTGCGCGATCTCCGAAGCTATTGAAAAGGCGGCCAAAACCGAAAATTGCCGCTACGTTCTGGGCAGCGTGCTTAACCACGTTACGCTTCACCAGTCGATAATAGGGCAGGAGGCGAAGGCGGCCTTGGACAAGTACGGGGTAAAGCCGGACATTGTAATCGGCTGTGCCGGCGGCGGATCAAACCTGAGCGGGCTTATCGCCCCTTTTATGGGAGAAAAGCTGGCGGGAAAGTCAAACGCCCGCTTTATCGCGGTGGAGCCTGCGTCCTGCCCGACTTTTACTCGCGGGCGTTACGCATACGACTTTGGCGACAGCGCGAAAACGACCCCGCTAATGAAGATGATGACTCTGGGCAGCGGCTTTGTGCCGTCGGGCAGTCATGCGGGCGGGTTGCGCTATCACGGAATGAACAACGCGCTTTCCAAGCTCTACAAGGACGGCTACATCGAAGCGCGGGCGGAAAAGCAGACGGATGTTTTTGAAGCGGCGGTGATGTTCATGAAGCTGGAGGGCATTCTGCCGGCGCCGGAGTCGTCGCACGCGATAAAAGCGGCGATTGACGAGGCGCTGGAATGCAAGAGAACCGGGGAGAAGAAGGTGATTCTGTTCGGGCTGAGCGGCACGGGCTACTTTGACTTGAGCGCCTACACCGCGTTCAACAACAAAACGATGAGCGACCATATTCCAAGCGATGAAGAGCTGGAGCGCGGCTTTGCCACAATCCCGGACATCGCTCTTTGAGCCTCGCGCCGGGGGCGCATGGGGAAAAGCCCACGCAAAGGAACTGGGGAAAAGCTCACACGAAGGCACAAAGGCACAAAGGTTAGGAGGGATTATGATAACTCCTGCGCCTTCCTCTTGCTTCAACAGGGTACAAAGAAAAGATTAGGTAGGGATTAAGCCGCGCTTTCTGATCTGTGCTTTGTGTCTTCGTGCCTTGGTGTGAGTTTTTTGAGAAGACCGGGGGAAGGCTCACCTCCCCCGGTTTTCTCCTCTTTTGCATCCGTCAATCGGGCTTTTCGTAGTCCTTGTACAGGAAGCGCTTGATCTTTTGCTGGGCGTTTTTTTCAAAAGGCTCGCTTCGCAGGACGAAGCCGCTGATCTTTTTGTATGTCGGCAGTCTGCGGTTTACCGCTTCGACCTCCTTTTTTACAAGATCGCGCACAAAGCTTTCATCGGCAGCCGCCCCCGGCGGCGCTTTGACCTCTTCCATGTTGGGAACGAGCACGGCGAAGACCTGCTCGCCGCTTTCCGTTCGCGACTTTTTGCCGACCACTAAAATCTCGCTTATAATGGGCGCGCCGCTGAAGCAGGCTTCGATTTCCTCCGGGTAAATGTTTTTGCCGCTGGAGCTGACGATAAGGTTTTTCTTGCGCCCCATGATGTAAAGGAAGCCGTCTTTATCGCGGTAGCCCAGATCGCCGGTCAAAAGATAGCCCTCGTCGTTGAAAACCTCTTTGGTGGCCGCTTCGTTTTCAAAATACCCCAGCATGAGCGAGGGGGACTTTATCGCGATTTCGCCCACGCCGGTAAGCGCGTCCGCCGGAAGCCCCCCCTCCCCGGCAACGGCCGCAGCCGCCTGCTCCCCGTCATCGCTTAGGATTTTCACGTCCGTGTAAACTGCCATAAGCCCTACCGAAGCGTTGCGCTTGAACCGGGGGGGGTTCACGCAGACAATGGGGCTGTTTTCGCTAATGCCGTAGCCGTTGACTATGTTAAAGCCCAGGGAATCGAAAAAGTCCGCTGTTTCCATTTTCAGCGGGCCGCCGCCAGAGACCGTTATTCTAACCGATTGCAGGCCGGCTTTTTTCCGCAAAAAACGAAAGGCCTTTTGCCCGAACTCAAAGTTGCCGTTCTGCGCCTCTTTCAGGGCTTTCGCCCGCAAGAGGTTAAGCGGCAGGCGGACAAGCGGCGAGAGCTTGTTGTACTTGGCCCCGATAGCGGCCATCATTTTGTCAAAAAGCAGGGGAACGCCCACAAGGAAGGTTGCGCCAGAATCCCTAATGTCGTCCACAATCACCTTGCCTATGATTTTTTCGCATACCACAACCGGGATGCCCAAAAAAATCGGCGGCAAAAAGGCGCAAGTTGTGGAATATGTGTGGTGAAGCGGCAGGACGACGATGAAAACGTCCGTGTGGTTAGGCTCGACCAGCCGGATTGCCGCGCTTACATTGGAGATGATGCCCTTGTGCGAAAGGGTTACGCCCTTTGCAAAGCCCGTGGTGCCGGATGTAAAAACGATGGAGGCCGGCTCGTCCGGCGCGATGCTGTCCGGCGGCGGCAGAGTCTGGTTTTGCGCCTTTTCACCGAAGCTGTCGTACTCGACCGCCGCCTGCCCGCCGCCATCTTCTTCCGGGCTAATGCAGACGCAGGCTAAAAAAGGGGTTTCCAGTTTTTTGGCAAACTCTTTTTTCTTGCCGGAATAAAAAAACGCCTTTGCCCTTGTAATCTTGATGATGTTGCGGCATTCTTCTTCGGAGCTTAGAAAGTCAATAGGCACAATGCGAAGGCCGGCTATCACGGCCCCCATCCATACGGCCATCCATTGCGGCCTGTTTTCCGCCCAGAGCGCAACCCTGTCGCCCTTGACCAGCCCGGCGGCAAGCAGCCCCCTGGCAATTCTGCGGCACTCTTCGCCGTACTTTGAAAAAGTCCAGCGGGTAAAATCTTTTTCGCCGCCCTGACGGAACAGAATTAAATCCTTTTCTGAATGATCGCGGCACACCTGTTCAAGCAATTGCGCGAAATTGTCATGAGGATTGTCCGGCAGTTTGGACATATAGTCGCTATAATCTAGCATATTGGCTCCTTTGATAATGTTTGGGCAGAAAATTTTTATGTTTTCAAGCCCTCTTTATGTATAGGAGATTTTTCCAGCCAATGCAAGACAAAATTTTAAAAAGTGTCATTTTGACACGCCTGCCGGCAAATGCATGAATGCTCGAGCCTCTGAATTTACTCCCATTTTAATCACACGGAGGCACAAAGGCACCAAGGCACAAAGGGGGGTTAAGTCCTGAGCCTTCCTTTTGCCTCACAGTAGAGCATAATAGGGGATAATGTAGGGATGAAACGGCAAGGCCTCCACCTTGCCCGGTGCGGTAAAAGTCCGATAATACAGTTATGGTTGAAAAGCATGGGGAAGCGGAGACAAAAAACACTATTTTTGAGACAGAAGAGGAGAGCGGAGCGGAAGACATAAAAATAGAGTCACGCTCAGGCACTGCGCCCAACCCTGCAAGTTAAGCGCCCCTCTATTGCGTGACCCGCCAAGGCGACCCTGGTGTTTAAAATATAACATAATCCCGACAAAAAGTCAAGCCGGCAAACGCATGAATGCTCGAGCCTCTGAATTACTCCCATTTTAATCACACGGAGGCACAAAGGCACAAAGGCACAAAGGAGGGTAAGGCCTGAGCCTTCCTTTTGCCTCACAGTAGAGCATAATAGGGGATAATGTAGGGATGAAGCCGCACTTTCTAAGCTGAACTTTGTGCCTTTGTGTGAGATACTTCCGAGATTCGTATCGTTCATGCGTTTGTCGCACGTCGAACCCCGCGCTACTGCAAGGCGCGGGAGAAGACGTAAATAACCGCGATGCTTATCCCTATGCCGATAAAGAGCAGGCTTGTGGAGAACTCCCCGATTTTTTCCGAATGCACCCAAAAATCGTGCAGTTTGCCGCCGGCCGCGCGGAAACTTTGCACAAGCCCCTTGCCCGGCTCATGCGGCTGCTTGCTTATGTGCCGGCTGAACTTAGCCGCAAGATCATCCGCCAGTAAAACCGCCCCGTTGGCAATGCGGCCGGCCGTCCTGGCCAGAAAAGCCAAAAAGGGGCGGTAAATCAAGGTTTCGTCCACCAAGAAAACTGCCGCTTTTGCAATGCGGCTTGCCAGCCAGACCAGAAAACCCAAAACAGGCCGGTAAATCAAGAATTCAAGATCGAGGCGGCGCGGCCACCAGTCTGTGTAAAGCCGCACCCCGCCGGCCTTGCGGCGCATCATGAGGCCTCGCACGATGACAATGTAAATGGCAATCCCGGCAAGAACACCTATAATTTTCCCCTGCATTTTGTACAGGGAAAAATAGCTGATTCCATAATAGGGAACGTGGCTGGAATGGAAAAAATCCTGCGCCCGCGCCGCCAAGCCTTCCATTAAGGCCGGGGAGAAGCCCAAGACAGGAATCAAAGCGGCCGACACCGTAAGAGCCACCGCAAAGGGGCGGCTCATGTACGCGCCCTTCCCGCCGGCATGATCGCCATGAGTCTCGCCATGCCCGGCTCCGTGCGCCGCCTCGTGCCCGTGCGCCGCGCTGTCGCTATCTCCCCGTTCAATGAAAAGCGCGACAAAGAGCTTTGTCATGTAGGCCGCCGTCAAAAAGCCGGTAAACTTGAAAAGCCGGTCCAGCCACCGCAGGGGAAGCTCCAAACTTTGCCCGGCGTAAAGGTAGATGCCCGCATAAATGCCCTCGTTTAACAGCGTCTTGCTGACATAGCCGCTCCAGAGCGGCAGGCCGCTAATGCCAAGTGCGGCCATAAGAAAGGCGAAGAGAAACAGCGGCTTGCCGCGCCCGAAGCCGCGAATTTTATCCAGCGCAAGCTCGTGGCGGTTCAGGTAGACGATGCCGGCAGAGACAAAGAGCACCAGCTTGAAAAGCGAGTGGTTCAGCATATGGAGCACCGTTCCCCGGACGGCAAGGGCGTTTTCCTCGCCCAGAAGAACCTGCATGGCAATACCCGTCAGAATAAAGCCGATCTGCGAAACCGAGGAGCAGGCCAGCGTGCGCTTCAGGTCGTTTGAAAAAATCCCCAAAACCGCGCCCAAAAGCATGGTGATGCTTGCCGGGATCAGCAAAATCGCGCCCCAGTTGTAGTCGTGCAGGAAAAGCGTCGTGCTAAGGACGATAACGCCGAAAACGCCCGTTTTGGTCAAGATGCCGGAAAGCAGGGCACTGGCCGGGGCGGGCGCGACAGGGTGCGCCTTGGGCAGCCAAATGTGCAGGGGGTACATCCCGGCCTTGCCGCCGAAGCCGGCAAGCATGAGCGCCCCTGGCAGGTAAAGCTGCGATTTGTCCGTAAGCCCCATCGAAATCTCGCGCAGGGCGACAAACTCCAGCGTGCCCAGCCGGGCGTGGAGCATCATCATCCCCATAAGGACGGAAAGCCCGCCAATGACGGCGACGGCGAGGAAGGTCTCGGCCGCCCGAAGCGCCGGGGAGCTTTCGTCGTGCGCCACAAGGGCGTAGGAGGTGAAGGACATGATCTCGAAGAAGAGAAAGGTTGTGCGCAAGTCCGCCGAGAAAAACACGCCCATTGTCGCGCCGTAGGTAAGCAGGTTGAAGAGCCAGTAGCGGTTGCGTTTTTGCGAGTGGGCGAAGTATTCGGGCGAAAAGAGCGTGGTTACAAGCCACAGAAAACCCGTTATGCTGCCGTAAAGGGCGCGAAAGCCGTCCACGCGGAAGTGCAGGGCAAGGCCGGCGTAGCCGGGCAGGCGAATCTCCGTCCCGTAAAACTGCATGGCCAAAACGATGCACAATAGAAAGTTTACAGCCACCGCGCTTATCGCAAAGGCATCCCTTGCCCCTTCGTTTTTCCTGCCAATCGCGTAGGCGATGACGGAACTGAGCATGGGCAAAAATACAACGCTTGCAAGCAAAAATGTCCCGTTCATGCCGCCCCCTACAACAGCCCGCCGGCTATGCGCTCAAGCAGGGGGATAAGCCCGCCGGAGAACATTCCCAAAATGACGGTCGCGCCCGCCAAAATCAAAACGGGAACCAGAATGGAAGGCGCGGCCTCCAAACTTCCGCCATGCGAGCCACCGCCGTGGCCGCCGTGCCCGTGGGAGCCGCCGTGCTCCCCTCCCCCATCTCCGTGGCCGCCGCCCGCGCCGTGATCTCCGTGATCTCCGTGCCCGGCCGCCGCCTTAGAGCCGGGGAAAAAGCCCGAAATCACTATCGGCAAAAGGTAGCCTGCGGCAAGAAGCGCGCTGAACAAAAGCACCGCTGGTGCAAGCCAGGCGAAAAAGCCCGTGTCGGCGACAAGCGAGCCTGTGGCGGTAAACCACTTGCCGGTAAAGCCGCCCGTGGGGGGAATGCCCACAAGCGAGAAGGAGGCCAGCGCGAAGCACCAGATTGTAACAGGCATTTTTTTGCCAATGCCGATCATGTCAGCAACCTGCGTTTTGTGCGTCTGCAAAATGATGGCCCCGGCCGCAAGGAAGAGCGCGTTTTTCGCCAAACTATGGAAGACCATCTGCATAAGCGCCCCGACAAGCCCGCCGGTCGTAAGAATGGCAAAGCCGAAAAGGATGTAGCCGATCTGGCTTATCGTGGAGTAGGCCAGCCGCCTTTTCAGCAAAGGCTCGTAAAAGGCCATGAGCGACCCCATGATGCCTGTGAAGAGCGCCAGCGAAATCCAGGCCGTCTGCACCCAGGTTCCCCGGATAAAATCGGGGCCTACCAAATGAAAGACAAAACGGATTATCGCAAACACGCCGACCTTGGTGATAACCCCGGAAAGGATCGCGCTTGCCGGCGCGGGGGCTACGGGGTGCGCTATGGGCAACCATGAGTGCATGGGGAACATACCCGCTTTCGCGCCAAAGCCCACGATGACGAGCATTGTTACAACAAGCATCTGCCCTTCGTTGCCCGCGAGCCTTTCCATGTCCAAAACGCCGCCGGGGGTAAAGTCCATGTTTATCCCATAGACATAGATGAAAAAGAAACCGACCAAAGTGAGCGATGCGCCCGCTATCGAGAAATACAAGTATTTGAAGGCCGCCGCGACCGCGTCCTTTGTAAGGCTGTGCAAGACCAGCGGGATCGAAAGCAGGGTGGTAAGCTCGAAGAAAAGGTACAGCGTCATAAAGTTGCCGGAAAAGCCAAAGCCCATGAGCGTTCCCAACACGATAAGGAAAAACATATAAAACCGGCTTTCCTTGCCCTCGTGCTTCATGTATACCGGGCTGTAAATTCCCACAAAAAGAAACATGATGGCGGCCAGCGTGCAGAACATCCGCGTAAGATCATCGCTGCGCAGTAACACCGGCAGGCGTTCCGTTAGGTGAAACAGAACAAGGCTCATCTGATCCTGCATAACGATTGCGATTACGATTGCGACATTCAATACAAGCGTAGAGATAAGGAACAAGCGCTGCGCCACAGGGTGCCGCAACGGGCGGACAAAGCCTATCAGTATGCCGGAGATTATCGGCAGAATAATGGGTAAGACCAGTTGGAAATTTGCACTCATAACAATTCGCTTCCCTTGCTTTTAACCTAACCCAAAACAGCCAGCCCGCGCTCGATCACGGACAAAACCTGCTGGGAAAAAAGCCCGATATATAGTGTCAAGGCCGCAAAAACGGCCAGCGACGCCCTGTACAAAAATGGCTGCGGCAGAACTTTCAGCTCGCCGCCGGCATCCGCGCCTTCACCCGAAGGCACGCCTTCGCCGCGCTTTGAAAGGATGCTGTATATCACCGGAAAATAGTACATTATGCCCAAAAAAGTGCTCAAAACTATCGCCACGGGAATAACCACGATAAAATAAGGCGTCTGCATTGCCGCCGTCGCAAGGTACAGCTTGGAGGCAAAGCCGGAAAACGGAGGGATGCCGATCATGGCCACCGCCCCGATTATGAACACCGCGCCGGAAAAGGGATCGCGCCGCGCCGCGCCAAGCAGGGAGCCGTAATCCTTGTGCCCGCCGGAGACCGCCGCAAGCCCGCCGGCCGCCGTAAAGAGCATGGCCTTGGCCACCGCGTGGGCGACTATGTGGAAGCAGGCCGCCGCAATCCCCGCGTCAGTGTTAAGCGAAATGCCGGCGTAAATAAAGCCGATGCTCGATATTGACGCGTAACTTAACATGAGCTTGACATTTTTCTGCCGGATGGCTTTTACCGAACCGTACACTATGCCGGCAAGAGCGAAAAACATAAGCACATGGGGTATGAACAAAAGCGCCATTGTTTCAAGGCCGTAAATGTTATACGCCAATTTTACCAGCAATATGATGTAGGCCTTGACAATAAGCCCGGACAAAACGGCCGACGCGGAAGTTGTCGCGCTGGCATGAGCGTCGGGCAGCCACCCGTGAAACGGAAAGAGCGCGCTTTTAATCGCAAGCCCGGCGACAAAGAGCGCGGAAAGCACGAAGAGCGGCAACTTGTAATTTTCCGTAGCTACGATTAGGGCTACGTTTTCCTGAATGCCGGGGAAGAGAAGATGTCCCGTAACGCCGTAAAGCATACCGATTCCCAAAAGCATCATGCCCGATCCGATAAGGCTCATAAGCAGGTAGGACATTGTCGCCATCAAGTTGCGGCCTGTCAGTTTTGTGGAAACAATCGAGCAAGCGGTTATTACGATAATTTCGATAAAAACGTAAGCCGTAAAAATGTCGTTTGTATAGATAACCGCAAGCATGGCCGCGCTGAGCATATTTTGCATAACGTAATGCAGGTTGATTTTCGCCTGCGGCACATCTTTGAAAATATCCCGCGATCCGCCCGCTATTGACAAAAGGCCGACAGTCGAAAAAAGCAGCGCCATGAACGCTTCCAATACGCCGACCCGCAGCTCGTTTCCAAAAGGCGCCGGGAACTTGCCCATCATGTAGACAAAGCTTTCTTCAAGCCCCAGGGTGTGGGCTAACACAAAACCCGACAGCACGGCAAGCACGGCATGGCAGCCAATCGAAAGCCATTTCGCCGCATGGCGGCCAAGGGGAAGGGTAAAAATCCCGCAGAGAATCGCGAAGTAAATGCTGAAAAACGGAAAGTTTTGCACGAAAGGCATATCACTCCTCCTTTTCCTGCGAAACCTTCAGCATTATTTCGTCAAGGTTCAGCGTGTGAAACCGGTTGTAAAGGTCTATGATAAGGGCGATTGCAAAGGCCGTTACGCTGACGGAAATGACAATGCCGGTAAGAATCAGGCCGGAAGGTATGGGGTTGACATAAAGGCTTGCGTCTTGAACGCCGTCAACAATGATAGGCGCAATGCGCCCGCTGACATAGCCCTTGGAACCTAAAAGCAGGTAAACCGCCGCGTAGGAAATGTTCAATCCTATAACTTTTTTTACAAGGTTGCGGTCTACAAGCAGGGTCGTAAAGCCAATCCCGTAAAGAATAATCGACACGATGTCTATGTAGTTGGAAATTAAAATGTCGATCATTACTTCAAATCTCCTTTGGCGAAAAGGATGTAGATGACGTACATGGTTCCGGCTACGGTGATTCCTACCGCCATGTTAAGCAGGGGTATAAGCCCGCCGGACAAAAGGCTGCCCGGTGTTCCAAAGGGGATAAGGTACACAAGATCGTTTGCGCCGACATAAAACGAATAGAACTTTGCGGCGGCATAAGACACAAGGCTTACGATCAAAATGCGGCAAAAAGTTTTGTAGCCGATAAAGTCGTGGGCGCGTTTTGCCCCGTAAGTGCTGGCAAAAAGAATCACCGACGCGCCAAGAACGGCTCCCCCGGAAAAGCCGCCGCCGGGGGAAAGGTGTCCGTGCAGGACGGCGTAAAAGCCGAAAATCATGATGATCGCAATCATTATGAAGCCTGTTTTTTTAAGAATCATGTCCTTGCGCGGGTCGTCCATTTCGCGCAAAAAGGCATCGGAAACCTCCGAGGCGATGCCGCCGCGCGCCAGTATGAAAACGGAGCAGACGGCCACGAAAAGCACCATCGCCTCGCCAAAGGTGTCGAATGACCGGTAGCTCCAAAGCATGGCCGAGACCGCGTTAATAACGCCCGTGTCCTGAATGCCCTGTTCGATAAAACGCGCCGGCACTTCGTTGTTGGCGGGGTTGCCGGCGTTGCCGAAGCCGGGAAGCCGTATGACCGTGTAAAGCAATACGCCGGTAAAGCTGGCGCAGATAACTGTGGCCATGACGTTGAAAAAAGTTCGTTTTCCCTTTGCGCCGCTTTTCGCCGACCATTTTTCCACGCGCTCTTCCCTTTTTTCCTCGCTGTATTCCAGCTCCACAACGCCGATGCGTTTTAGAAGGACGAAAAAAAGCACGCCGGAAATGCCCGTGCCGACGGCGGCCTCTGTTATCGCAATGTCCGGGGCAATAACGAGAATCCAGATAAGGGAAAGCGCGGTGCTAAAAGAAGTGTACAATATAATGGAAGAAATCAGGCGTTTTGTAAGGCAAACCGACGCGGCCGAGAACAGTATGAAAATAAGCAGAGTTACCCTAATTATCGACATTGTTAATCACCTTGCATTCTTCCTTGACTTTGGGGTTAGTCATAAGCTCCAAGTAGCCGATCAAGTGGCTGGCGACGGGAACGGACATCCAATAAAAGACGACTACCAAAAGCAGTTTTAGCGACACATAGCTCCAGCCGTACATTACCATTAGCGAAGAAAGCATGAGCAAAAGGCCGAAGGTGTCGCACTTGGCGGCGACGTGGATGCGTGCCAGCGGGGTTTTAAAGCGAAAAATGCCAACCAGCGCGGCAAAGAGAAAGACCATGCCGCCCAACAAGAGAGCGGCGGCAATTCCAAACCTTATCCATTCAAGAGCAATCACCGGGTTTCCTCCTCTTTTTCTTCCAAAACGCCAAGTTGCTTTCTGCTCGGCATCGTAATGGTAAAACATTTTGACAGAACGACTACGGCCAAAAAGGAAACCATAGAATAAATGATAGCTATGTCTATAAGAGAGCTGTCTGACAAAAGGTGGGAAAGCAAGACAATGATGATGATAGCTTTTGCGCAGATGATGTTAATCGCGATAATCCTGTCGGTAAAACGCGGCCCGAGTATCGCCCTTATAAGAAAGCCGAAAAGCATTACCGATAAAGCAAAGACGCATATCCAAAGAAGCGTGTTATAAGCTGTGTCTATGGCATCCACAAAAGCCCCCTTCCATTTTTACTTTGGCAAATCAAGCACCGATTCTTCCATTTTTTGCAACTGCCCGATCAGCGGCGATTCCGTAACGCCCTCTGTAAATTGGCGGTCCAAAAAATGCAGGCAAAACACGCCGTCTTCATCCAAGGTAACCGTAACGCTTCCCGGCGCCAAGGTATACGAATTGGCCAAAACAACCAGCGCAAGATCGGATTTAAGCTCCTTAATGCGAAAGTACATGATGTGCTCTTCCACTTTGGCAGCCCTGCTAAAGACAATTTTTAACACGGCTACATTGGCCTTGGCCGCTTCCCATACGACGGTAAGGGCGTAGCGCAACACCCGGAACACCAGCCGCACAATTTTACGGTCGGCGGCAAGGCTGTAACCCAAGTGCACGCGCGCGAAAAAGAAAACAACGGCGGACACGGCCACGCCGGCAATAAGCACTTCTATATTGAAGCGCGCGGCAAAAAACAGCCATATCAAAAAAAACAAAAAAAACATAAACGCCCTTTAACGGCCGCCCCTTTCCGTAACTTTTTCCGTGGCCGTCTGGTTTTAGTATACGACAACCGCACAAATCTGTCAAGCGTTAATTCTCAATTCGGCACGACAAACGCATGAATGCTCGAGCCTCTGAATTTACTCCCATTTTAATCACACGAAGGCACAAAGGCACTAAGGCACAAAGGACAGTTTAGAAAGCGCCGCTTCGTCCCTACATTATCCCCTATTATGCTATTGTGAGGCAAAAGGAAGGCTATGGCCTTATCATAGCCCCCCTTTGTGCCTTCGTGCCTTTGTGCCTTTGTGTGAGTTAAATCGGGAGCGAATTCCTCGGTTTGTCGTGCCGCCAGGGGAGAGGCGGTCAAAAGGAGTCAAAAACGGGGGCTTTTGCAAGAATGCGGCGGCAAAAAGGCCTAAATGACACAGTTTTAAGCGAATAAAATCCAACTGTGTCATTTTGACCGTGTTTAGAGGAACTGCGGCGTTTTTTGCTCACAAACCCTGCGGAAAATTTCTTTTCCCGGCCGCTTTGCCCGCCAAAACAAGGCCTTTCAAGCGCAAATCGCGCGAAAGCTAAACAAAACTAATGTTTTTTTGCAAATGTTTTTCAATAAGCGGGAACTTGGCATACTTCTTGCTATGTTAATAGAGGGGAAACCGTCTTGTGGAAAAATGCGCCACTCTTTAAACTGCGCGGCTTTGGCAGTTGCGAGTTAGTTTTTTCCAAGGTTCATCGCCGCCCCGTCGCCGTATCTTTGATACGCCGTATCAAAGATACGCTGTATCGAAGATACGCACGACCCGGCGCTTTGCAGAATACCTCTGAAGCCGGCTTTGAAGCCGGGGTTTTAGAGTTCCTTATATGGAAATGGAGGCTTTTATGAAAACCGTGAAACAGAAAAAAGAAAAAGGTGCCGGCAGGGAAGAAAACATCCTTTCCTTGTACCTTAAAGAAATCGGCAACATCCCTGTTCTTAGCAAAGAAGAGGAAGAGAAAACGACCCAGGCGATGGCGGCCGGCGACATGAAAGCCCGGGAAAGGCTCTTGCGCGGGAACCTGCGTTTTGTCGTCAGCATAGCGAAAAAATACCGGGGGCTGGGAATGCCTTTTGAAGACCTTATAAGCGAGGGCAATGTCGGCCTTGCCATAGCCGCAGACCGCTTTGACCCTAAAAAAGGCTGGCGTTTTATTTCGTATGCGGTGTGGTGGATACGGCAGACCATCTTCAGCGCGATCTGCGAAAAATCAAGGCTGATCAGGCTTCCGCAGAACCGCGCCTTGGAGCTTGTCAAGATCGAGCAGGCGAAAAAACTGCTTTCGGCGCAACAGTCGCCGGAAAACGAGCTGAACGCTATAGCCGACATCCTGCACATGGAAAAAGAGCACGTTTCGGACTTGGTAAACATTTCAAAAGAGCTGGTCTCCCTTGAAAAAACCGTTTCCGCCGAAGACGGAACCCAACTGGGAGACCTTTTGGAAGACCGCCTGCACGAAAGCCCCGAAGACTTTGCAATGCAGGCCGCCTTGAAAACCAACATAGAAGAGCTGTTAAAAACGCTCTCCAAAGACGAAGCCTTTATAATCCGATCCCACTTCGGGATAGGCGGCTGCCCGGTCATGTCCTTGAAAGAAATAGGCGAAAGCCTGCACATTAGCAAGGAAAGAGTGAGGCAGATCGAAGTGAAGATTTTGAACAGGCTGGCGAAGCCGCTTAAAAACAAAAAACTGCATTCTTTCGTAGCCTGACTGCGCCGCAAACCAAACCATGCAAAAACCGCCGGTTAGCCTTGAGCTAACCGGCGGTTTTTGCGTTTATGCAGGCATCAATCCCCTTTGAACAGCCTGCTGAAAAAACGGGCAACAGCATTCCAAATACGGCGGAAAAAGCCCGGATTTTGAAGCTTGTGAACCCGCTGGGTGGCCCCGGCAAGCTCTTCTATCGTAAAGTCCCGCCTTTGCACATTTTCTTCGATTTCAAGCTCCAGCATTTCCACTTCGCTTTCGCACTCGGAAACAGAAACATTAATCGTCGTCCAGCCAAGCAGCTTTGCAGCCTCCAGCCTTCTGCCGCCGGCAATAAGGACATTCTTTTTGCTGATGACAATAGGACTTATCTGGCCGTGCCGCTTGAAACTTTCCGCAAGAGCGTCAATATCCACCAAATCCTTGCGGGCGCGATTTTTTACAATAATGTCCTCTATAGGTACCTTCATCCCCTCTGCCTCTCCCCTTCTTTCTCCCGTCTACCTTTCTTCCTTAGTCAAGCGGATTCCACGAAGGAAGCCCCGTGTCTAAATTTGACCCGAATTGAAACTGGTCAAAGGATAAATCGTCAATGTCGGACTGCCCCTGATTGAAAACACCAGGCTCGCTGAAAGACCCGGAGCCGGCAGTGCCGCCCGGCAAAGCGTCAAGGTCAAAGTCAAGCGACAAAGTAGGCATGGTAAGCGACCTTAAAAAGTTCTCTTCAAAACCCGGTCCGTCAACAACAACCCTTGCCGTCTGCATAGCCGGAGAAGACCCGTGCAAATTACAGAACTGCGTAGGCTGGCTCCCCGCGATAAAGGGGAAAGTGGCCACGCCTTGGTTGCAAGACGGAGTAAGCAACATACCGGAAGTCCTGCAAACAGTAACATCGACAATGCCGGTAGGCCTTGCGAAATCCCTGCGGGGCAGCCCCATGTGTATTTGCCTCATGTGGTCAGTCCAGACGTGCGCCGACAAGGTCGAGCCGGTAAGCTCCACGCCGAGAGAGTTCCCCGGCCTGTCAAAACCGAACCAGACAGCCGTCGTGTAGTAGGCGCTGTAGCCGACAACCCAGGCATCCTGCCAGTTCTGCGTCGTTCCGGTTTTGCCGGCCATAGGCATTACAAAAGACCTTCCTTCATCGTCTTGGAAGGTAAGCCTTGAACCCCAGCCGGCAGGAGCGGCCATAGTGCCCTCCGTAACAACCCTTTGAAGCATCCTGTTCATAACATAGGCGTTTTGCGGGCTTATAACCTGCGTCTCGGCGACGGAACGGCTGCTCTGCTGCGCGCGCAAATCCCTTTCAAAATTCATCCCCTCAACCACGCGCCCTTGGCGGTCTTCTATGCGGGTTATGGAAATAGGCGTAACAGCCCGCCCTTGGTTTGCGAACACCGCGAAGGCTCTGGCCATTTGCAAAGGCGAGTGGGAAGAAATGCCCAGCGCCAAGGGATAAACCCGTGGGAAAACCCGGTTCCTCTGCGCGGGGCCTGTAATATCCAGCAAGTCCGCCGAACGGCTAATTGCCGCGTCAAAACCGACGTGCTCAAGAATTCTAAGCGACGGAATGTTCATGGAACGGACCATAGCTTGCGTAAGAGTAACCGGGCCGTGCCATTCCCCCCTGAAATTCAGCGGGACATACAGAGAGCCGTCCTCGTTGTGGAACACCACAGGCACGTCAAAAAGCAGGGAAGACGAATGCATACCCCGGTCTAAAGCCGCCGAGTAAATCAAAGGCTTGAAAGCCGAGCCGGTCTGCCTGCTGGCCTGCGTCGCGCGGATAAACTGGTTGCCCTCTTCAAATCTGGAGCCGCCGATAATGGCCGTTATGTGGCCGGTATCGTTTGCTATGGTGATCAACGCGCCCTCGATCATGGTTTGCTCGGCGTTTTGGTTAAGCCTTGCAAAGCCGGGGGTCGTTATGTCTTTTATTTCGGGAATGCCGAAAACCAAGGAAGCCATGTCAACAACATGGTTCATCGTCCGGATGTAGCGGGAGACCGCCCTTTGCTCGTCTTGGCTTGCCACCGCCGCGCTAATGTCGGTAAGATCGAAAAGAAGGGTCAGCATATTGATAACCGGCGTATAGATATGCTCCGCCCGGCTGATATTTCTTGAACGCGCCTGCGCGTGAACGCGGTTCGCCCTTGCAAGCCCCTCGTCCATAGCCCGCTGGGCCGCTTGCTGATGCTGGAGGTTCAGCGTGGTGTGCACGGTAAAGCCGTCGCGGTTAAAGTTCATGGAACCGTGCATAAGCCCTTCAAGCTCCCGGCGGACGTGCTCGCTGAACCAGGGGGCGGCATCCTCGCGGGTGAAAAACGCCGCTACAGGCGCCCTTCTAAAGTCAAAATTGTCCCAGTGATCCCGGAACGATTCTTCGGCTTCTTCCTCCGTGGTAAAGCCCAGCTCCACCATCCTGTCCAGAACAAAACGCTGCCTGTCCATAGCCACGTTGGGGTTCCTTATGGGATTAAAACGGTTGGGGCTGGAAAAAAGAACCGACAGAAGAGCGGCCTCGGCCAGGGTTACATCCCTTGCGCTGTGGCCGAAAAAGTGCCTGCTGGCCGCCTCCACCCCGAAGGTGCCGGATCCCATGTACATATAATTGAGGTAAATTTCAAGGATTTCGTTCTTTGTGTAACGCCTTTCGATCTGGAAGGCCCACCAAAGCTCTTCCACCTTGCGCCTGACCGTGCGTTCCCGGCGGTCGGTAAACAAGGTTCCCGCCACCTGCTGAGTAATCGTGGAGCCGCCGCCAAGATTCCTGCCCGTAAGCTGCCCGTAAACAGCCCTGGCGGTAGACCTTACGGTAAAACCGCGGTGGTTAAAGAAATCCACATCCTCGCGAACCAATACGGCGTTGATCAAATGCCGGGGCAGCTCGTCCAAAGAGACAAGCTCGCGCCTTTCGTCGGCCGCAAACTCGGTGATAAGAATTCCGTTTGTATCAAGTATTCTTGTAGGCAAAGCAGGCGTGAATTCCGCGAAGTTTTCTTGATTTCTGATATTTGTGGTTTCCGCAAGGGAAAGCCCCAAACCGGCGCCTATTGCCACCGCTACAACAATAGTAAGAGCTGCTATCAGCTTAATGGCAAAACTTAAAAAAAAGGAGTTACCGCTACTTTTTCTACCCATGATAAAATAATATCGGAATAATTGGCTTTAGTCAAGCGTTTTTGCCGGCCGCCATCGAAATTTTATCGATTTTTTTTAAGAAGAAAGCTCAAACGGGGGCAATAACTCGCAACAAGCTCACGCAAAGGCACGGATGCACAAGGCAATAACTCGCAATATGCTCACACAAAGGCACAAAGGCACCAAGCACTGATCAGAAAGCGCCGCTTTATCATCACTTCTCCCCTCTTTTCTTCTATTTTCTTCTATAAAATAGGGCAAGAAAAGGACGCGGCCTTATCGTAATTCCGCCCGACCTTCGTGCCTTTGTGCCTTTGTGTGAGATATTTCCGAGCTTCGTGTCGCCGGCGCAATATCCTCTAGCTTTATCTTAGCAAAAAACGCTATAATTGGGTAGCGAGGAAAAATGCCAAAGATAGAAGTCAACGAAGAAGCTTTTTACGCTTTAGCCGGCTGCCCGGGCGGCGGCCGCTGGAAAACAAGGGAAGAGTTCGAGGCCGCTCTGGTCTGCGCCAAGGCCGAACTGGACGAAGACAGCGACAAAAGCCTGCCGGCGCAGGATCGGGTTCTCAAAATAGAACTGAACGACACAAACCGCCCCGATTTATGGGGGACGGCCGGCTGCGCCAGACAACTGCGTATGTATTACGGCGGGGAGATTCCCCAATACCCGTTTTTTTCAAGGCGCGGCGATGTAAAAAAAGCGGCGCACCGGGTGGATGTGCAGGCGAGTGTCCAGGGGGTGCGCCCCTTTCTTGCCGGCTTTATCGCAACCGGTAAGGTCATTACCGACCCGCTTTTGCGGGACATGATTCAAACCCAGGAGAAGCTGTCGTGGAGCTTCGGGCGCAAGCGGCGCACTATCTCTATGGGGATTTACCGGACTTCTCTTATTAAATGGCCGATTGTCTACAAGGGCGTAGACCCCGATTCCGTCTCTTTCGTGCCTTTGCAGTGGGACGCGCCCCTTAGCCTGCGGGAGATTCTAAAACAGCATCCAAAGGGAAAGGAGTTCGCCTTCATTCAAGAGCACGAGCCGGTGCACCCGCTTTTGACCGACTCGCAGGGTTTTATCCTTTCCTACCCGCCGGTCATAAACTCCAACGACATCGGCGCGGTGCAGGTGGGGGACAGCGAGATTTTTATCGAGCTTACCGGCACCGACATTGCCACGCTTACTTTTGCCGCCTCTGTCGTGGCCTGCGACATGGCCGACAATGGTTTTGAGATACAGCCGGTCGAGGTGGCCTACGACTTTGACACGCCTTTCGGCAGGAATGTGGTAACGCCTTACTATTTCCAAGAGCCGGTTTTCTGCTCGCTTTCGCGTGTGGAAAGGTTTCTTGGTGAAAGGTTAAGCGCGGACGAATGCCGGCAGGCCTTGGCGCGTATGGGTGTAAGGTCTGAAAAAGCGGTGATGCTGGAGAAGGGGCAAGCGGGCAGTGCCGGCGAGGGGCTTTTGGCCGAGCCGCCGGAGTATCGCAACGATTTTCTTCACGCGATTGATGTTGCCGAAGACATTATGATTGGCCGCAGTCTTGACTCTTTCAAGCCGCAGCGTCCCGGCGACTTTACGGTGGGGCGGCTTTCGCCTATCACGTTGTTCAGTCGCAGGGTGAAGGAAATTTTTGTCGGCATGGGCTATCAAGAGATGATTTACAACTACCTTGGCTCCCGCAAGGATTTGATCGAAAACATGAGGGGCGATGCCGGCAAAATTATCCGCATTTCCAATCCGATGACGGAAAATTATGAGTATGTGCGCGACTCGGTGCTGGCCTCTCTTATGTCAAGCGAGGCTGTTTCCGGCCACTCGGTCTACCCGCATAAGATTTTCGAGGTTGGCAAGGTTGCCTACCGGGACGCTTCGGAAAACTACGGCTCGGTTACGCGCCAGTACGTCGGCTTTTTGCACGCCGGCTCTGATGCCAATTTTAACACGGCGGCCAGCCAGCTTCAGACAATGTTCTATTATCTTTCCCGCCAGTACGCGGTGGAAGAATCCGACGACCCGCGCTTTATACCGGGGCGGGCGGCGGCGGTGTTATATAATGGAAGAAAGATTGGCGTGTTTGGCGAGATTCACCCGCAGGCTTTGGAAAACTGGGGCATTGCCGTCCCCTGCACCGCCGGCGAGCTTGATCTGGACTCCCTAATCGAGGCGGAAAGCCCCGGCAAGGCCGTCTGAGAAACAAAGGCTCTAAAAACCCGGCCGGGCTTTTAGAGCCTTCCCTTATAACCAGAGCCGCACGCCTAGCTCGCCGCCTATGTTGACGACAATACCTACGTGGTCCCTGCCCTCCGCCCGCCAGTGGTCGTTGTATCTTGAGTTCCAGAACCAGAAGCCTAAGCCTGCGTTGGGTACTACCGCGCCGAAAACCTCGAAGGTTAAAGAGCCGGCAGGCACTTGGAAGGTAAGGCCGATAGGCAGGCGCGCGCCCAAGCTAAGACTTGTCCAGCTTCCGAAACTGGGGTTGAAGGTGCTAAAGTTTACAAAGCCGCCCAGCCCCAGGTACCAGCCGAGCATGGGGCCGCCTGGGTCGGTAAGCATTCCGCCTGCAATGTGGTGATCCCCGGTTACGCTAAAGCCGAAGTAGTTCCCGCCGAAGTCCAGGGCCATGCCCCAGAATATGGGCATGGCCGGGGCTTTTAGCGAAAGCGCCGCCCCGCCCAAGCCGCCGCGTCCGTAGCCCCAGCCGCCGCGTCCGACTATGCCGACCCCCCATCCGTCCGGGTGAACGGCAAAGGCGGCCGTGGAGCTTATTGTCGCAAAAGCAATAATGAAAGCAATTTTTTCACAAGGTTATCCTCAATTCGTTTTTCCCACGATACACTTTTTCTGGCGGAATTGTCAAGCAGGCACCTTGAAAGAAAGCTCTAACCCCCCGCCGGGGGTTAGAGCTTTTCCCCGATCCTAGAGCCAGAGCCGCACGCCCAGCTCGCCGCCAAAGCCGCCGACAAGCCCCAGCCGGCTTCTGTCCTGCGCCCGCCAGTAGTCGTTGTAACGCGAGTTCCAGAACCAGAAGCCGAAGCCTAGGTTGGGAACAAAGGCCGCGAAAACCTCGAAGGCTACGGAGCCGGCGGGGATTTGCAGGGTAAGGCCTATCGGCAGGCGGCCGCCGAAGGAAAAGCTGGTCCAGCTTCCGAAAGTGGGGTTGAAGGTGGTAAAGTTTACAAAGCCGCCCAGCCCCAGATACCAGCCCAGCATAGGCCCGCCTGGGTCGGTAAGCATTCCGCCTGCAATGTGGTGATCGCCGGTTACGCTAAAGCCGAAGTAGTTCCCGCCGAAGTCCAGGGCCATGCCCCAGAATATGGGCACGGCCGGGGCTTTTAGCGAAAGGGCCGCCCCGCCCAGGCCGCCGCGTCCGTAGCCCCAGGCGCCGCGCCCGACTATGCCGACCCCCCAGCCGTCCGGGTGAACGGCAAAGGCGGCCGTGGAGCTTATTGTCGCAAAAGCAATAATGAAAGCAATTTTTTTCACAAGATTCTCCTCAATTCGTTTTTCCCACGATACACTTTTTCTGGCGAAATTGTCAAGCAGGCCGTGCGGCAAGGCGAAAGAAAAATTTCCATCCGTGAGTTTTTTTCCAAAGAATGCGCCGTTGCCGCCTTGTTTACCGGGCGATTTTCCGTTAGAATAGGCTTATGCTTGATAAAATACTCAAGGCCTTGTTGGGGTCTCAGCACGAGCGGGACATAAAGGCCATGCTGCCAATATTGCATTCGATAAACGAAAAAGAAGCCTGGGCATTGGGACTAGCCGCCGAGGAATTCCCCAAAATGACAGCCAGCTTCCGCGAGCGACATGAAAACGGCGAAAGCCTTGACAGCATCCTGCCGGAAGCCTTCGCCCTGGCGCGGGAAGCCGCCCGGCGCAACCTTGGAGAGCGCCCCTACGACGTGCAGATTTTGGGATCGCTCGTTTTGCACAGAGGCAAAATAGTCGAAATGAAAACCGGCGAAGGCAAAACACTCATGTCCGTCGCCGCCGCCTATTTGAACGCCATCCCCGGCAAGGGCATACACATCGTAACCGTCAACGACTACCTGGCAAGCCGCGACACCGAGTGGATGCGCCCCATCTTCAGCTACCTTGGCCTCAGCGTCGGCACAATCCTTTCCAATATGGACAACCCCGCCCGCAAGGAAAACTACGCGCGCGACATCACCTACGGAACCAACAACGAATTCGGCTTTGACTACCTGCGCGACAATATGCACCGCGACATGGAAGGCCGCGTCCAGCGCGGACACAACTTCTGCATCGTAGACGAAATCGACTCGATTCTGATAGACGAGGCGCGAACCCCGCTCATCATCTCCGGCGCGGCAGAGGACGACACCTTCAAATACGCCGAAGTTGACAAACTTTTGGGCAGCCTCAAAGAAGTGCAGAAAAAAGAAAACGGCGAGTACCCGGACGAAATACACGGCGAAGAAGTAATCGGCGATTATAAAATCAACGAGAAAAACAAAAACATCTCGTTTACAAACCAGGGGCTTGCCGCAATCGAGGAAATCCTAAAAAAACGCAACCTGATAACCGGCGCCGTCGTGGACGAGGAAAACTTCGAGTACATCCACTATTTTACGCAGGCGTTGCGCGCGCACAAACTCTTCCATATAGATGCCGATTATGTCGTGCAGGAAGGCTTGGTGCAGATAGTCGATGAGTTTACCGGGCGCATCCTGCACGGCAGACGTTATTCCGACGGCCTGCATCAGGCAATCGAGGCCAAGGAAAAAATCAAAATCGCCCAGCGCAACAGAACGCTTGCGACAATAACCTTTCAGAACTATTTCAGACTGTACAAAAAAATATCCGGCATGACCGGAACCGCCGACACCGAGGCCGTGGAGTTCGGCAAAATTTACAACCTGGGAGTCGTAGTAATACCGACAAACCTCCCGGTTGCGCGTAACGACGAGAACGACCTTATCTATCTTAACGACAACGACAAGTACAAAGCCTTAGGCGATGAAATTGCAGAGGCCAACAAAAAAGGCCAGCCCATGCTGATCGGAACCGTAACAATAGAAAAATCCGAAAAAATTTCCGCCATGCTGACACGGCGCGGCATAAAACACGAAGTGCTCAATGCAAAAAACCACGCCCGCGAAGCGGCCATCATTGCCGAGGCCGGGGCGAAAGGCGCGGTTACCATTGCGACTAACATGGCCGGCCGCGGCACGGACATAAAACTCGGCGGCAATCCGGAAAGCCGCGCACGCAAAAAGGCCGGCACGGAGGCCACTCCGGAGCATTATGCGGCCGTTTATCGCGAAGAATTGGAAAAATGGAAAAAGGACTACGAGGAAGTAAAATCCCTGGGCGGCCTTTTGGTCATAGGAACGGAGCGGCATGAAAGCCGGCGAATAGACAACCAGTTGCGCGGCCGCTCCGGCCGGCAAGGCGATCCCGGCCGGTCGAAGTTTTTTATCTCTATGGACGATGACTTGATGCGCCTTTTCGGCGGGGCAAAAATGAAGGGCATAATGGCGAAAATCGGCATGGAGGAAGGCGAGGCGATTTACCACCCCATGTTAAGCCGCAGTATCGAGAACGCCCAGCGCAAAGTCGAAGAGCGCAACTTTGAAATTCGCAAACATCTGCTGGAGTACGATGACGTGTTAAACCAACAGCGCAAGTTTATCTACGAACAGCGTGATGCAATATTGCAGGACGAAAACCTTAAAAAGCGAGTCAACGATTCCACGGCGGCAATGGCCGGCGATTATATCGACGAGTTTAACGCTGGCCAGAAACACGATGAAAAGGCCGCGCTTAAAGAGCTTGCCGAAAAGTTGCGAACCAAGTTCGGCTACACCCTTCCCTTTACTGCGGACAGCGATGAAATAAAAGATTCCGGGCTTATGGAAAAGCGCGTAACGGACGATCTGGAAAAAGACATAAGCGACAAGGAAACCCTAATCGGGCTTAACTACATGAACCTGATAATCCGGGAGAACTATCTTGTGTCGATAGACCGCAAGTGGCTCGATCATCTTGAAAACATGGAAGCGCTTAGAGAGGCTGTTCACCTGCGCTCTTACGCGCAAAAAAACCCGCTTACCGAGTACAAGGTGGAAGGCTTCCAGATTTTCGAGAACATGATCGAAGACATCCGGCAGGACATTGCCTCGCGCTTGCATCTTGTGCGAATACAGATTGCGGAAGACGCAGGGGCAAGGCGGCCGATGAGCCGCAGTCTGGGGATTCAGTCGGCGAGCCACAGCAGCATGGCTTCTTTCGGGGCTGTGTCGGGTGCTCAGGCGGGTGCGCCGGGG
The DNA here is from genome assembly GCA_009778155.1 of Spirochaetota bacterium. Classification (GTDB taxonomy): domain Bacteria; phylum Spirochaetota; class Spirochaetia; order Treponematales; family Breznakiellaceae; genus WQXQ01. The sequence goes on along the minus strand of WRKI01000333.1, from coordinate 27 downwards.
GCCTCCGGCATGGAAGGGGCGGCCAAG
>WRKI01000332.1 GCA_009778155.1 Spirochaetota bacterium | reverse complement strand
ACTGACAATAACCGTTCAAAATTTGCTTCTTCCCCTCTCATGCCTTCAGTTTAACTCTTTTTTGATGTTTTGTTAAGTTAAGTAAACGCATATGGGGTAATTCCCCCAATGGTAACGCCCTTTAAGGCAAACGGAGATTTGGACACGGACGCATTTGTTTCCAATGTCAACAAATGGAACGAAGACAAAATGGCGGGCTACCTTGTCATTGGCTCCAACAGCGAGACTGTCTACTTGAGCGAAGAAGAAAAGCTAGAACTGGTAAAACTTACCGTACACAATGCCAAAAAAGACAGGTTTGTCATGGTAGGCTCCGGGATGGACTCCGCACGGGAGACTGTCAGACTTACCAACAAGTGCGCGAAACTTGGCGCACACTGCGCTCTTGTATTGACGCCTTTTTATTACGGTCCTTTTATGGACTCCAAAGCCATGATCCGTTTTTTCACGGAAGTTGCGGATAACTCGGATATTCCCATTCTTATCTACAATGTCAGCAAGTTTACGAATGTCAATATCGGCGCGGATGCTGTTGCGGAATTAAGTCGGCACAAAAACATCGTGGGCATAAAAGATTCCAACGGGGACGTTCCTCAGCTTGCGACCTTCCTGCGTGTGGCCGACCCCAGCTTCCAGGTTATGACGGGAACTTTTTCCGCATGGTATCCGGCGCTTGCAATGGGAACCACGGGCATAATCTCCGCAATGGCGAACTGCTGCCCCAACGAGATTGCCGAAACACAGGAACTCTACGAGGCGGGCAAGCACAAAGAGGCCTTCGAGTTTTACCAGCGAATGTTCCCTGTGAACGGCGCTGTAACCGGCGGCTTTGGGATTGCCGGGTTGAAATACGCCTGCGACTATCTTGGCTACAAAGGCGGCAGCGTGCGAAACCCCTTGGCGGATTGCAACGCTTCCCAACAAGAGCAGATTAGGGCTATTATAGAAAAAGCCCTTCCCGGAAAGGGCGGTAAAAAAACCTAACGCAAAGTTTAAGGAGAGTGCAACATGAAAATTGCTTTTATCGGCTTGGGACAAATGGGTAAGGGTATGGCTCTTAACATGATAAAAAGCGGCGCGGAGTTGATCGTAAACGACATAGACCACAGGTATTACCCCGAATTTGAAAAACACGGCGCAAAAGTTACGGCGAACATTGCCGACACGGCCGAAGCGGACATATTGTTTTTCTGCCTGCCCGACTCGAAAACGGTCAAAGAAGTAATTTGCAGCGAGCCTCTCTTCCCTCTGCTTAGAAAAGGGCAAATACTGGTTGACTTTAGCACAATCAACTACAAGGTCGCGCTGGAGATAGGCAAACTTTTGGAAGAAAAGGGTGTGCATTTTATCGATGCGCCAATTTCCGGCTCGCCATTACGCGCCAATGAAGGCACTATGACAATCATGTGCGGCGGCGATGAAAAAGTGTTTGAAAGCATAAAAAAGTATCTGGATTGTGCCGGGAAAACAATTATCCACATGGGGGAGCTTGGCAGCGGGCAGCTTACAAAACTTATAAACCAGCTTTTTTTGAACATCAATGTGGCGGCCGCGACGGAAATTCTGCCAATGGCTGCCAAACTGGGGCTTGACTGCGAAAAAGTTATCGATGTCGTCAACAACGGCACTGGCAGAAGTCATGTTAGCGAGTATTTTGCCCCGCGCATCTTAAACCGGCAATTTTTCGAAGGCGGTTTAAGCATGAAGGTTGCCTACAAGGACATGATCTGCGCGGCGGAAATTGGCGCGGAGTTCTGTATCCCCACGCCCGTACTGGCCGCCGCCACGACAACGTATCAAATGGCACTTTTGAACGGCTTGGGCGACTGCGATAAAGGCGGCATGATTCAGGTGCATGAAAAACTTTTGAATGTTACCTTTAAGAAAAGCGGTTGACACGCCAAGCCGCGGGGCAAATTTAATTGGAGGTCTGGAAAATGAGCAATGTATTCTATCGCAATGTCAAAAAAACTTTGACAGAGGTCGAACATGGGGACGGCATTTATCTTTACGATAAAGACGGAAAAAAATATATCGATGCCTGCTCCGGGGCCGCCGTATCGAACATAGGACACGGCAACAAACAGGTCGCGCAGGCGGTTATGAAGCAGGCGGAAAAAGTCGCCTTTAGCCATTTGTCCCGCTGGTCAAACGCGCCGCTTCGCGAACTGGCGGACCTGGTCGCCGCCTTAGCCCCCGGTTCGCTGAACAAACTGTATCCTGTGTCAGGCGGCTCCGAAGCGACAGAAGCCGCCTTAAAAATGGCCCGCTCGTATTATCTGGAGCGGGACGGAAAAACGGGCAAGTATAAAATGATTTCCCGCTGGAACTCTTTCCACGGGAACACTATAGGCGCGCTGTCCATGACAGGCGATGCCAGAAGAAAAAAGTATGTTCCGTACTTGCTGGACTTTCCGCACATCGAAAATTGTTACTGCTACCGCTGCCCCTTCGGTTTAGAGAGCGAAACTTGCAATGTGGAATGCGCCCATGCTTTGGAACGTTGTATCAAGTTCCAAGGGCCGGATTCCATCGCCGCTTTTATAGCCGAGCCTGTAGTGGGAGCGGCTTCCGGCGCTTTAGTGCCTCATCCTGATTATTTTAAAATTATCCGCCAGATATGCGATCATTACGATATTTTGCTTATCGATGATGAAGTGATGGCAGGCTTCGGGCGCACGGGCAGTATGTTTGCAATAGAAGATTTCGACGTTGTCCCCGATCTTATTTGCGCCGCTAAGGGCATGAGTGCCGGATACGTGCCCCTTGGCGCGGTAATTGCAAAAGACGAAATTTACGAGGCTTTTAAAAACGGCTCCGGAGTTTTCGTACACGGGCATACTTATGGCGGCAACCCCTTGGCGGCTGCGGCGGCGCTGGAAGTGTTAAAAGTAATCCAGACAGAAAATCTGGTGGAAAACTCCAAGATAAACGGTGCTTATTTGCTAAAACAGTTGCAGGAAAAAATACTCCCCTTCTGGTTCGTAGGCGATGTTCGCGGCAAAGGTTTAATGCAGGGCGTGGAGTTTGTGAGGGACAAAAAAAGCAAAGAGCCTTTTGCCCGCAAACATGGTCTTGCCGAAAAGTTAACGCAAACATTGATGAAACACGGCGTAGTTGTCTACCCCGGGGACGGCATGGCAGACGGCGAAAACGGAGATCAATTTTTGCTGGCCCCGCCGCTTATCATAACCAAAGATCAGGTGGATGAGCTTGTAGAAAAAATAGTCGCAGGCTTTGCAGAGTTTGAACAAACTGCAAATGGCCTAAAATAAAGAAAGAGCATGATTAAGGAGTAACAGATGCCACGTAAAGTTATTATTACCGTCGCCTTAACCGGCAATGTTCCCACCAAGGAGATGACACCTCACCTGCCTGTAACGCCGCAGGAAATAGCGGATCAGGCTTATGCTTGCTGGAAGGAAGGCGCTGCGGTAGCGCATATCCATGCCCGCGATGATAAAGGCCTGCCTACATCGAGTGTCGATGTGTATCGGCAAATTATGGAATGCCTTGCCGGAAAAAAAGATTGCGACATTATAACACAGCTTTCCACAGGGGGCCGCGCCGGGAATTCCGCATTGGAGCGCGGGCAGATGATTTGCCTTGCCCCGGAAATGGCCAGCCTCGCTACTGGTTCCTCCAACTTTCCGGCAAAGGCAAACCTTAACGACCCGGATACAATCAGCCATTTGAACAGCGAAATGGCGAAATACAACGTCAAGCCGGAAATCGAAGTTTTCGATGCCGCCATGTTGCATAACGCCGTTCACATGGCTTCAAAGGGCGTTCTTTCGGCCCCTTTGCAATTTAACTTTGTGTTGGGGGTTCCCGGCTCTTTGCCAGCAACTCCGAAAAATCTTTTTTATCTTTACGAAAGCTTGCCTGCCGAATGCACATGGACGGTTACCGCCATTGGCAGGCGGCAGGTGGAATTAGCGGCTATGGCACTGGCTCTGGGCGGGAATGTGCGTGTTGGGCTGGAAGACAATGTTTTTTATGATTACGAAAAGAAAAGCCTTGCGACAAATGTCGATTTGGTAAAACGTGTTCGCAACATTGCCCTGGCAATGGGCTTGGAAATTGCCGATGCCCAAGAAGCCCGCAGGATGTTAAGCCTGCCGACAAAAAACTAAAGGGGAAAAACGAAGGCGGCAATGGTAAAAAGCCCCGCTTGGGGTTTTAAGGATTTTTAATTTTTTGAAAGGAGTGCAGTATGGACGATCATGTTATGAGCGATCATGTAAGGAAACTTTTGCAGGGAGCTTATGACCTGCACATTCATTCGGCGCCGGATGTTCGCCCGCGCAGCGTAAATGATTTTGAGCTTGCAGAGCGGTTTACAAAAGCAGGGTTAAAGGGCTTTGCAATCAAAGCTCATTATGCCCCGACATCAGACAGGGCTTTTTTGCTAGGGCTTAAGTATCCGCACTTGAAAGTCGCAGGCGGCGTGGTGCTGAACAGCACCGTAGGCGGCGTAAACCCGATAGCGGTAGAAACTGCCGCGCGGCTAGGCGGAAAATTCGTATGGTTCCCGACAGTGGATGCCAAGCACGACATTGACAGGCTTAAAAACAATGTGCCAATAATGGTCGACATGGAGTTAAAGCTGGAAAAAATGGGCATGAAGCCTTTTGGCATAACCATATTTGACGATGACGGAAAACTAATTCCAGAGGTGCATTTTATAATCGACATTATCAATGAGTACAACCTGATCATGGTTACTGCCCATTTATCCCACGAAGAAGCATTCGCTCTTGTGCGGGAAGGAAAAAAACGGGGGGTAAAAAAGATGCTGGTAGCCCATGTTGACTGGAAAGGGACTTTTTACACGGTGGAAGAGCAGAGGGAGTTTATAAAACTTGGGGCTATTCTTGAACACGCTTATGCGACAACATTTGTTCCGCACGAAGAGCTTTGCGTCCAAATGAAAGAACTAGGCCCTGAACATTTTATAATATCTACCGATTTGGGAATGGTAACATTGCCGGCGGGTAAAAACACCGGCTTTTATACTCAGGGGCAAGCCCCGTACCCAGATGAAGGCATGGCGTTATATGTCGAAATCTTGCTGAAAAACGGGTTTAGCGATCAAGAAATTCGGAAAATGATTGTTGAAAACCCTGAGATTTTGTTAAGCTGATTACAGGCAGACTCTACAAACCAAAATTTTTAGAGACTGTTCGCAGCATTTTTTATCGCAAGTCCCTATTTGGTTTTTGGAGGTTACCTTATGCAAAAAAATAATTTTTTTGATTCGTTGTGGTTCACAGCGGGAGTTAGCATACTTATTGGGCTTGTCGTTTATTTGCTCCCAGTCCCGCAAAGCCTTTATGAAATAGCGGAAGCGGTTCCGGCAAGGGATGCGCAAAGGGCGTGGACTCTGTTAGCTATTTTTGCGTTTACTATTGCCGCGTTTATCCTAAAACCCTGGCCTATGGGGACGGTTGCTTTTATCGCCATTGTAATGCTCGTTATTACCCGGACATTGGGAATAGGGCCGGCATTGAGCGGGTTTTCCAACACGGTCATGTGGCTTATCATTTCCGCTTTTTTCATTTGCAGGGGCTTTATTAAAACAAGGCTGGGTGAAAGGGTTTCGTACCTTTTTATGAAGAAGTTTGGCAAGAAAACCCTGGGTTTGAGCTATTCTTTCATCGCCAGCAATCTTGTTATTTCGCCGGCAATGGCAAGCAGCACGGCAAGAATGGGCGGGGTTCTTTTCCCCATTATCCGTTCTTTGGCAGAAGTCTCTGACTCAAAGCCAGAAAACGGCACAGAGCGCCGGGTCGGTTCTTTTCTTTTGTTTACGACATTTCAGGCGGATATGCCTATATCCGCCATGTTTATGACAGCTATGGCGGCAAACCCTCTTGCCGTATTAATTGCAAGAGAGGTTATCGGCGTTGAAATTACTTGGGTGCAGTGGATGATAGCGGCTATTGTCCCAGGTCTTGTTACTTTGGCTGTGCTGCCGTTGATTCTTTACAAGCTGTACCCGCCCGAAATAAAAGAAACCCCCGAAGCTGCCGAAATAGCCAAGAAAAAGCTTGAAGAAATGGGGCCCCTTAGCTTGATAGAAAAAAAGATGATAGGCATCTTTTTTATGGTTTTGCTGTTATGGATATTCGGTTCTTATATCGGGATTGATGCGACAACCAGCGCCTTAATTGGTGTTTGTACCATGTTGTTAATAAACGTTCTGACTTTCGAGGACGTAAAAAACGAAAAAATTGCATGGGAAACTCTTATCTGGTTTGCTACTATGGTTATGATGGCCGGGCAGTTAAATACCTTGGGTATAATTCCGTGGTTTAGCGACATTGTAACTAATGCGGTGCACGGGCTTAGCTGGCAGATGGCTTTTTTAATAATTGCTCTTGTCTACTATTATTCGCACTACTTTTTCGCCAGCAATACGGTACACGTTAGCGCAATGTACGGCGCTCTTCTGGCAGTTGCTGTCGCTGTCGGAACCCCGCCTTTATTCGCCGCGCTTTCTCTGGCTTTCATCAGCAGCCTTTTCGGAGGGCTTACCCATTATGCTACCGGTTCTGCGCCTGTAATTTTTGGCTCGGGCTACATTAAACAAAACCACTTTTGGGGCTATGCTTTCATTATTTCCATTGTGTTCAATATAATCTGGCTTGGCCTTGGCGGTCTGTGGTGGAGGGTATTGGGGCTTTGGTAAGCGCCGCCGGGGGCTGTAGTCCGATGTATCGGCCTACAGCCCGTTTGCTTAATTCCCAAGCCGATTAACAGCGCGCTCCAAAACTTCGTTAAGAAAAAAAGTAAGCGCGATAAGCCCCAGCATGATTGGAAACAGAGCCTCCAAAGAAGTGTGCGCTAAAATAGGGCCTTTTATGGCGGACAGGACGGCAATCCCGGCAGCGTTGGCGGCAACTTCGTGGCCGACCAGCTTTGTTAGCAGTCTTGGGGCAAAGCGGCTGCCTGTGTCGTGCATTATGCAGGGAAAGATCGGCGCAAAGCCTGCGCCGACCAGGGCTATGCCGCCAATGCCGACAAAAGCGCCGTGGATAAACATCAGCGCCAGCGTTCCGGCGAAAGCCAATCCTAGCCCAAGTCGTATCATTGTGATGTCTTGCATCTTTTCTGCGAAATATCCAAAAATCATACGCCCTATCATTAAGCCGCCATAGTAAACGGCCGGGAAAATCCCCACAAGTTCAAGCGGCATATTTCTAGATTCCAACAGCACGAACGTAATCCAAAAACCTATGGAGTATTCCATCCCTCCGTATATGAAAGACATTAACACTTCCATAAACTGATGACGCTTCTTTGTCAAGTAACGCCGCTTGCTCATTTTTTCCCCGGCTGGTGCCGCGACTGCTGCCGCCTTCGCCGGTTCGGCGACATCCTTTTTATCGCCGCCAGCAAGCGCCGCTTCATCCGCCAGCTTCTTGTCCATCGCTATCGCTTCTTTCTTCCAAATTTTTTTCACCGCGCTTGTCAAAATCACAACGGAAGATAATACCATTATGATAGCAAGAGTGTGATAGCCCATGCGCCAGCTAAACAGAACCATCATTTGCGTCATGATTACCGGGCCGATAGTTGACCCCATGCCGAGAAAGCCGTGAAGCCAGTTTAAGTGCCGGGCGGAAAATGACTTTGCCATGTACGCGCTAAGGCTGGTGTCTATCATCCCGCTGCCTATCCCGGTTGTGGCCGAAAATACGACGAACATCGTAAAGTTAGGTGAAAGGGCAAGCCCGAACATGGATGCCGCCATTATGACTGCGCCTATCAAGTCGATTTTTTCCACATACAAGTATTTGTAAATGCGCCAAAGCTGGCTGCTTGTTAGCGAATACAGCCCGATGTTGGCGATAAGAATAAGGCTGGCTTGCTCCATGAGTATGCCCATCTCGTAAACGACGCCGGGCCAAGCCACGGCAAATGCGCCTGTCGGCAAGCCCAAAGCGAAAAAGCTCAAATATACTACCGCCAGCACTAAAAACGTGTTCCTTTCGGAATCTTTCATAATAAATCTCCTTGGCAAATTATGTTTGCCTGCAAAAATTCCTTCGCAAAGCCGCTTTTACGCGGGTTTTGTTCGGGTATACTCTAATTCTAAAATCTGGTATAATACCAGAGTCAAGGAAAATTCATGGCGCGGAAAAATAATTTTTTGAGTATTGGTGAACTTGCCAAGTACACTGGGGCAAGTATTGACTCTTTGCGCTATTACGAGCGCATAAAGCTGTTGGAGCCGGCTTTTACAGACCCGTATTCCGGCTACAGGTACTATTCGTTTGACCAAGTTTATCTTGTCGAGATTATAAGTCTGTGCATCGAGCTGGATATTCCTTTGAAAGAACTGACTCAATTTATAGAAGAGGATGAAACGCTTGATTATTCGGGCTTGCTGGCGCACGGTAAAGAGATTGCCGAAAAAAAGCTGAAGCTCTTGCAAAAGGGTTTGAAGTTTATTGGCGATATTGAGAGAAAGATTGCTCTAACGGAAAAGAGTCCGATGGATGGCAAAATTTACAAGCGGGTGTTTCCCCAAAAGTATTTTTGCGTTACGCCTTGCGAAAGTGCGCTTAAAAGCGGGCTTAAAAGCGAGTTCAAAAATGCGGAACCTTTTGAAATTATCAAAATGTCTTTGGACTTGTTCTATTATGAGGACAATTATGACGAATGGCTTTACTCCGAGCTTTTGGAGTATGGTTTTTTATGCGAGTACACGCCGGCAAAAACGAATTTCTATATGTTCGCAGAATTGCCACAACATATCGCTGTAACGGTAAAGGAGCGGGTTATGTCTATTCCCGCCGGGGAATATTTTTGCGTGCAAAGCAAGGAAAGTCAAATAGGGCAAGCGGCTGATGTTTTTGACGGGCACTTGAACGGCGGTGGTTCGTTTCTTGCAATCGAAACAAATGTTTTCACGGGCAGGTACAAAATCAACGCCCCGACAAACGAATTGCGGGTTAAAAATACCGATTAAGCGTGGTGTTCTACGGGGCTATTCGGCAAAGACCGTGGCGAGCGCGATAAAGAGGTCGTCGAAAATTCCCACGGAGGCACTGCCCAGCAGGAACAGCTTAGGGCGGTTATCGAAAAAGCACTTCCCGGAAAGGGCGGGGGAAAAGCCTAAACCGCTAACAAAAAAGAGCCGCTTGCACCCGGCCAAGGCCGCGGCTTGCAAGCGGCTCAAAAACTAATCTGCGACAGTGCCGCCGTCAACAGGCAGAGCGATGCCGTTAATGAAAGAAGCTTCGTCAGAGGCCAGGAAAAGCGCGGCGTTGGCGACATCCACATCCGTGCAAAGCCTGCCCAGAGGAACCTCGCCAAGACGCTCCTGTTTGCGCTGGGGGTCTTTGAACAACTCTTGAATCAACGGCGTGTCCACCGTGCTTGGATTTATGCAGTTGCAACGAATGTTGTCTTTCGCATAACGCACGGCAATAGACTTGGTGAAAAGCGTAACCGCGCCCTTTGTAAGAGTGTAAGCCTCGGTAGTGTAAGCGTGGCCGACAAGACCGCAAACCGACGACATATTGATAATAGAACCGCCGCCGCTTTTTCGCAACAAAGGAATCGCGTGTTTCGTTCCCAAGAACGGCCCCTTCACGTTTACTGCAAGCATCGTGTCCAAGTTTTCCGCCTTCATCACCTCGACAGGTTCCCGGATATTTATCCCCGCGTTGTTTACAAGAACGTCAAGACGGCCGGCCTTGGATTGAACCTGTGCCATAGCATCGATCCAGCTCTGCTCGCTTGCGACATCCAGCGTAACAAAAAACGCCTTGCCGCCCTTTTGGGAAATTTCAGCCGCCGTTTTGTTGCCATCTTCGGCTTTAAGATCGCCAAGAAAAACAGTCGCGCCCTCTGCGGCAAACAAGCGGGCAATCGCCGCGCCCAGCCCCTGCGCACCACCGGTAATCAATGCGGTTTTTTGTGCAAGTCGCATTGGCCGCTCCTATTTACGCACTTCAACGTGCGCCAGCTTTTCGTAAAAACGGACAATCGCGCTGTGATCGTTAGCCGCCATGCCGTCGGCCACCAACGCTTGGATTGTTTTCATAACGTTAGCCGTAAGCGGAAGCGGCGAGTTCAAACTGTGGCCGGTATCAAGCGCATTCTGCAAATCTTTTTGATGAAGCTCCACCCTAAAACCCGGCTTAAAATTCCCGTCAAGAATCATCGGCACTTTTGCATTCATAACCGTGGAGCCGGCAAGCCCGCCCTTTATCGCGTCGAAAACCTTCGCCGGGTCTACACCCGCCTTTGTCGCAAGAACGAAAGCCTCGGAGACCGCCGCAATGTTAAGAGCTACGACAATCTGGTTCGCAAGCTTTGCGACATTCCCCGCGCCAATGTCGCCAACCAAAACAACGGAGGCTCCCATTTTTTCCAGAACCGGCTTTGCCGTTTCAAAAGTTTTCGCATCGCCGCCAACCATAATCGCAAGAGTTCCCTCAATAGCTTTCGGCTCGCCGCCGGAAACAGGCGCATCCAAAAAGGCAACACCCTTGGCTTTAAGAGCCTCGCCCACTTCTTGCGAAGCGGCAGGCGCGATAGAACTCATGTCAACAACAATTTGTCCGGACTTGCAGCCTTCGATAACGCCGCCCGCCCCCAAGATCGCTTCTTTTACATGAGGCGAGTTAGGCAACATTGTGATAACAATATCGCTTTTTGCCGCGACCTCTTTGTTGGAGGAAGCACCCTCGGCTCCCAGCGCGACAATGTCGTCGAACTTTGCAAATTTGTCAAAAACAACCAGCTTGTAGCCGGCCTTGATAAGGTTTTTCGACATGGGCTTGCCCATGATACCAAGTCCAATAAATCCAACCGTCATAAAAATCTCCTCGTTATAAGTTTCAAAACCCGCCGCAAGACGCAACCTGCGGCGGTATTTTATTATTTCAATGCGTCTTTCACCGCATTGTACACATCGGCGCTGCTAACGCCGTACTCGACCAAAAGCTCCTCGTAGGAATGCGCCGACGTACCGAACACGTCGTCAATGGCAACCTGCCTAAAGGGAACGTGAAGCTCGCCGAAAAGCAGGCCGGCGATAGTCCCGCCAAGCCCGCCGGTTTTTACCGATTCTTCGGCAGTAATCACAGCTTTTTTTCCCTTGGCGTACTTCAGAACTTCTTCGCGTAACAGAGGCTTCAAAGTGCTAACATTCACCACCTGCACCTTAACGCCCTCGCCGGCAAGCTTTTCGGCCGCTTCCACGGACTTGCTAACCATAACGCCGGTAGCGAAAATTACGACATCGCCGTCCTCCGTTACGGGATACATTTTGCCGATTTTATACTCGCCGTCCTCCGCCGTGAAGATCGGCAAATCGTTTCTGTTGATGCGAATGTAAGCAGGCCCGTTATGCGAAACAAGCGCCCGCATCATTTTGCGCGTTTCCACAGCGTCCGCCGGGTTTAACACCGTCATGTTAGGCATGGCACGCATAATGTTTGCGTCTTCCACGGACTGGTGCGTCTTGCCGTCGCCAAAGTCTGAAAGCCCGCAACTGGAACCGCAAATTCGCACGTTCAAGTTAGGGATTGCGATAGAACAGCGAATTTGATCGTAGGCGCGCCCGGATGCGAACACCGCAAAGGTGCTGTAAAAAGGAATCTTCCCGCTCAAGGCCAGCCCCGCAGAAACCGATGCCATGTTTTGCTCGGCAATGCCCATCTCGAAGTACCGGTCGGCAAAAACCTCTTTGAACATCAGCGACATGGTGGACTTGCCCAAGTCGGCTTCCAGCACCACGATTTCCGATTTTTCTTTGCCCAGTTCGACTAACGCTTCGCCGTAGGCCTTTCTTAAACCCGCAAGTTTTTTTTCTGATTTTTCCACGATTATAACCCCGCTTTTATAGCGTCCAGTTCCCGGATCGCCTGCTGATATGTTTCCTCGGTAAATATCCCGTTGTGATACGCCGCGTTTCCTTCCGCAAAAGAAAAAGCCTTGCCCTTGATAGTGTCAAGAATGATAACAGTGGGGCGGCCTTTTACCGTTTCGGCTTTTTCTATAGCCCCGACAATTTCTTCTATATTATGGCCGTTGGCACTGATAACGTTCCAACCGAAGCCCGCCCATTTTTTGTCAATGTCGGGAATGTCGAAAGTGTCTTTTGTCGTGCCGGTAGCCTGCACCTTGTTCCAATCGACAAAGGCGGTGAGATTGTCAACCTTGAAAGCCGCCGTCGCCATTGCCGCCTCCCAAAGCTGGCCTTCGGAAAGTTCGCCGTCGCCCATGACGGTGTAAATGCGCGATGTGTGCTTGTCCAAGCGGGCGGCCAGAGCCATCCCCAGCGAAATCGACAAACCCTGCCCCAGTGATCCCGTAACGGCCTCTATGCCGGGAATGGAACAGTCGGGATGCCCCTGCAAAAGGCCGCGTAGAGTTTTTACGCGCTTAAGTTCTTCCCTGGGGAAAAAACCTTTTTCGACAAGCGCGGCGTACTGGATTAATGCGGCGTGTCCTTTGGAAAGCACAAGCCTGTCCCGGTTGGGGTCTTTCAGTTTGTCCGCGCTAAAGTTCATTTTGTAAAAATACAAAACCGATACAAGCTCCGCCAGCGAGCTTGAGCCGCCAAGATGCCCGGCAGTTCCCACGCCGATCATCTCCAGCAAATTGTAGCGGAGCTTTAGCGTCATCTGCTCAAGCTCCTTTTTTTTCTCTGGTTGTAACATATCATCTCCTCGTTTTTATAACTGTGCCTTTTCCTACCACAAGTTTCCATCACTGTTGAAAGGAAAATGCACAGCTTCGCTTAAAATTTCTATATCGTTATGTTGTTCGGCCTCTTGCCGCAGGGCTTCGGAAATCCAAATTTTTTCGACATTCATTGTGTCTTGAATTCTGATAATTCTAAGATTGTCCAAATCCACCGAGGCCGCCGATCGCGCGGCAAACTGTATCGCTTCTTTGTCATTGTCCATAATCGGGGGGATTCTTGTGTAGTCGATCACGCGTGCGGTAAGAGCGTTCACATAAGTTGCGTCATAATCGATCTCGTTAAAAAGCCGCTTCGTAATGGCGTGCGCCGCGCCCATGCCAACAGCCTGCCCGTGCGTGTCCGCCGTCAAGCTAAGGACAACAGTGCGTTGCGCGTTCAAGCCGCCGGTAACGTATGGTGCGCAAGATGTCGCGCCGGAAACATTCGGGTCCATACCGTCGCCCGAAATTTCCTTGCCAATCTGATCCACAACCAAAATGTCGCAAGGGTCGATCAGTATTTTCGCCATTCTGCTTTTCGCGTAATCCAGAAGCGCGGGTTCCTTGTCGATAATTTCCTGCGGCGACAGCGCCTCGATCCTGCACGTTTGGTGATACGCGTTCTCGATAATCCCCAGCCCCATGACAACCGGCGCGTTTTTTAGAATCGTTAGCCCAAACTGCTCGATCATCTTTGCCATTTTTGAAAAGCCGGCTTCGTGCGTAACGGCGGCCCCTTCGCGCTTGCCAAGCCCGATTGCCAGCATCTTCATAAGCCCGCTTTCGTAAGGCCCCCGGAAATCGGTGTGCGGCTTTATCCTGTGCGCTACGATGATCGCGTCCGACTGCGCGGCGATTTTGTCAAGGCGCACTCTGTGTCCGCCTTCGCTTGTGCCGATCTCGATTGTTTCCATAGAAGACAAAATCGGGCAGCCGATGTATTCTTCCGTTACGCCAAAGCGGGCAAGCAGTTCTTTCTGCCCTTCTGCCGTTGCCCCGCCGTGGCTGCCCATCGCCGGTATGACGACGGGTTTTGCGCCGCGAGCCTTTACAACGTCAACGATGGCCTTCGTAATGAGCGCGTGGTTTGCAAGCCCCCGGCTGCCGCAAGTGATTGCCACCTGCTGGCCTGCCTTGACCGCGCCGGCGACGCTGGCCTTGGCCATTTCCGCCGCGATTGCCCCCGGCAAATCCCCCGCGACTATGCACTGGGGATCGAATTTTTGCTTGACCTGAAGCATTTTTGGCAACTGGACTTCGGAACAAAGTTGTTTTACGACGTTTAACATTTTCTCCCCCTTGTATACAACTGAAAAGCGCAAATTCCCGCCTGCTTGCGGCTTTCTTTCATTGTATCTGTGCCGGTTGGCCTTGTCAAGGGGGAAATTTTCACTGTGCAGGGAGAAGAAAGGCGCACACGGATGCACAAGAGGCACTAAGGAAGCACTGATTAACTCGACGCTAATCAGTGCTTCGTGCCTTTGTGTGAGTTTTTCCCCGTGCCCCGCCCCCCGCGAGCTTTTGAGCGGTTGACGGAACCGGGTAACCGGCGTAAAATTAAGGGGTGAAGAAAATATTGTCCGTTATGGTGGTTCTTTTGGCGTTTTCCTTCTTCGGCTGTACCGATTTTTTTATCGGGCACACAAACCGCGTAAATTATCTTAGACGCTACGAGGCTTACCTTGCCTATTCCCTGGGGGACTTCACCGTGCTGGGCCAAAGGTTCCGCTCTTCGGGGACTCTGAACAGAAGCATCGAGTGGCAGCTTCAGTTTACCCGGCAAAACGGCGAGACGCGCCTTTTTACCGTTGACAACGGCCAGGCGCTTGCCCAGTCCGTGGTCTGGGGCGGGGCGCAGGGGATAATTCAGGACGCGCTGGCCGGCAAGGCGGCCGGCTACTTCGCCCCCGAAGAGCTTGATCGAGACACTCAGACTCCCACGCAGATTTTCCTTTGGACTGGCCCTATTGGGGATCGCCGGTCGGACAATTCCCGCGTCATTGATCCGCAAAGCGGGCTTCGTCTTTATTCCGTGTCCCCGCAAGAGCTGGTTGCCCATTGGGGTTTCAATCTTGACATCGATGTCCGCAGCCGGGATTATGCAAACCGCGCTGACATAATCGACCGGTTAAAAGAGATGACAAGGACGATGGCCGCCTACTTAGAGCAAGACGATGTCATAGTCCGCTTTACCCTTTCCAACAGTCAAGGGCGGCATCTCCAAGATTTAAGTTTTATCGGCATTTACAGCCGGCCAGACGACGCGTTCATTACGCGCTCGTTCAGCAGCGTCGCGGAAGAAACAGGCACAAACATCGCCAACACCCCGCTGTGGCGCATTGCTGCTTCCCCGCAGAGCTTCTTTGGAAGCGCGGCCGGCATATAAAAGGCAGTGCAGACCCAAAAGATTGTGGCGCGGTTCCGGCAAGCGACAATGCGGAATGGAACGCGGCGGCAATAGAAGCGGCCACGGGCTGGCCTTCGCCGGCACAGCCCCGCGTCCTGCCGCCCTGTGGATACGCCGCCGCAAAAATGCTAAACTGGGGAATGCTAAACATTGCTTCGCGTGCGGTGCGTCTATGACATCTGATGATTTTGAAAAACGCCGGCAGGAAAATGCGGACAAAGCCGGGAAAGCCGCCAGCGAGTTGTTCCCCGGCGAAAAATGGACAGAGTGGGAAGAAGGGATTTACGTTTCGGAGCGGAAAAAAAGAGGGAGAAGTTTCGGAGACGAAATAAGGAACGCCCAAATACTCAGGGACTTAGGCAGCACGGTTTACCTTGTGCCGGAAGACAAAAAAATTCCCGGAAAAAAGTACGATGCCATAGTTGACGGAGAAAAAACGGAATTCAAGAATATGAGCGGGGGAAGCGCCGAAACGCTAATAAAGCATTTTTACCGCTCCAGAGGGCAAGCTCCGAATGTGTTTATCAACCTTGAAGAGTCTCCGCTTTCTAAAGGAACGGTAATTAGAGAGCTTTATGGTGCTAGGAACAGCCCGAAATATAATGAGAAAAACAAATTTCCCGAAGGGGGGACTGTATTGTTGAAAATAAGAGGGCACAACGGGCTTTACTGTATGGATGTAGACAACATAAAATAAAAAAACACGGGCGCACCAAGTGCGCCCGGAACGGTGGCGAGGGGGGATGCAACCATCCCTGCCGCGCTATATAAAACATACCAGCTTTTACCGGTTTTGTCAAGGCTTTTGCAATAAAAAGCCGGCAAAAAAATTGAACACTTTGCCCGCCCCTAGCTTGCCGGCCTGGCCTTCGCCGGCTGGGCAAGAACCGCAAAGCCCGCGCCCCCAAGCTCCCCCCCAAGAGCATCGCGGGCGTTTTCTGCCGTGGCTTTTTCCGTGAAAACCCCGAAGCAGGTTGAGCCGCTGCCGCTTAAACCTGCAAAACCAGCCCCCAGCGACTTTAGCCGGCCAAGAATGCCCGCGTAGCCCCTGCCAAGACCGGCAGGACTGTCCGGCGGGCAGTTTTCCGGGGAAGCCGCCCCTTCCCGCAAAAAGACAGGCAAAAAGTCATTCCAAAAAGGCCAGTCCACAGGGCTTTCGTAAAGGGCCTTTATCAGCCGCCGCCCACCGGCCGGCCCCCCGCCGGACAAGGGACTGCCGCCGCGCCGCGCTTCGCTTAACAGACGGAAAGCGCCGGCAGTCGGGCTTGGAAAGCCCGCGCCAGCAAGCACGAAAAAAAGCCCAGCGGGTGGCCTTACCGGCTCGATAACTTCGCCGCGCCCGCTCACCCAGGCCGCCGCCGCGCCGCTTAAAAAAAACGGCACGTCGCTGCCCAAAGCCGCGCCAATCCGCAAAAGCTGCGCCGGGGAAAGCGGCGGGCAACCCGCGCGGGCGGCAAGAGCGTTCATCGCCAAAAGAGCCGCCGCCGCATCGGAGGAGCCGCCGCCAAGCCCGCCGCCGGGCGGAATCATCTTGTTCACCCGTATCCTCAATCCCTGATCCCAGCCCGTTTCTCGCCGAAAAGAGGCGACCGCCTTAAAAATAATATTTTCGTCTGTCGGCAAGCCCGCGATAAGGGCGGCCATCCCTCCTTCCATGACAATTTCAAGCCCGCCCGCCGCGCCGCCGGCCTCAATCTGCAACGCATCCCCAAAATCCAGCGTTAAAAAAATACTTTCCAGATTGTGGAAGCCGTCCTGCCGCCTGCCCTTGACAGCAAGGTGCAAATTCAGCTTTGCGTAGGCTGTCGCCCGGGCTGTTGCTTCAGCAAAAACCTCGGTTTTTAGATAATCCTGCATAACTTGCATTTTATACCCGTTTATTCTCAAAGTTAAGCCGCAAAACGCTCAAATACTAGTTGACAATCACGCAAAACCTAATTTAATGTTTCAAGAAGGGGTCTTAATGGTTATGCTTTGCGCTTGCCATTGGGCTAATATTGGGCTTGACCGGGAACGCAGGTTTCGGGCAAGCGCAATCTTAATTCAAAGAGGGAGAATGATATGATCGAAAACGAGGCCATGGAACACAAGGACAGTGCTAAGGAGCTGATGTTGCAGATGTTGGAATTAGAACTGGAATTCGAACCCGCCGAAGGCTACGGGGCCGGCTTTATCGCGCAGGAAAACCCGCTTCTTTACACCGCTTTTAGCGATGAAGAAGACTTTGGCGGCGAGGATGATTTTGAAGACGACGATTACGACGACGACGAAGACGACTTTGATGACGACTACGACGACTTTGACGATGACGATGACGATGACGACGACGATGATGATGACTACGAAGACGACTTTGACGACTTTGACGATGACGACGAGGATGAGGACTACGACGAGGACGAAGAATAGGCCGCCGTCGTTTTTTCTCGCGCAAGCATGAAAAACCCCCGGAGGGTGGCAGTCTGCCGCCTTCCGGGATTTTTCCCTGTAAATTTACCCATAGGATTAAACCGCCGGGCGGGGCGTTACGGCTTGGCACGGCGGACGGGGGTTGGGAAGCCGCGTTTGCGGTTTTACCGGCTCCCTGTAATTTTTTAAGGAGGAAGTTTTATGAAAGAGCATTATCAGAAACTTGCAAAACATGGTTTGAAGGTTCCAGAAATTTTAATGCCGCAAAATGCGGACTTGCAAAAATGGGCTGTAATTGCCTGCGACCAGTTTACCCAAGACCGCGACTACTGGGAGGGCGTTAAAAACGCCGCCGGGCAGTCGCCGTCAACCCTGAATCTGATTATCCCGGAGGTGTTTTTGGCGGATGGCGACGAAAAGCAAAGGATCGCCGCAATTCACGAAAACATGAAGAGTTATCTTGACGGGGGTGTTTTTGCGGCTCCCAGGCAGGGTGTTGTGTACATCGAAAGGGACACTCGCATTAACAAAAAGCGCCGGGGGCTTGTCGTCGCCCTTGATCTTGAGCAATACGAATGGAAGCCCGAAGCGCGTCCTCTAATCCGCAGTACCGAGGGAACGGTCGTTGAGCGTCTGCCCCCAAGGATGGATATCCGGCGGGGTGCGCCTTTGGAATCGCCCCATGTGCTGTTGCTCATTGATGACGAAACGGACAGTCTTTTGGCCGAGCTTGGCGAGCGGGCGAAAAAAAACAAGGCTTTTTACGAAACCAAGCTGATGATGGACTCCGGCAGTATTGCCGGCTGGCTTCTGGAGTCGGACGAAGACTTGGCCTTTTTCGCCGAGCGGCTTGATCAGCTTGCCCGGCGTTCTGTAACCCGCTATTATGACGGCGGAAAGGAAGGCGCGCCCTTCCTGCTTGCCGTGGGGGATGGCAATCACTCTTTGGCGGCGGCCAAGGGTATTTGGGAGGAATACAAGGCGGCAAACAGCGGAAAGGCCGATTTTAACGCCGAGCATTCCTGCCGTTACGCTCTTGTGGAAATCGAAAACATTTACGACAAGGCTATTCAGTTCGAGCCTATTCACAGGGTTATTTTCGGGCTGAATCTTGACGCGACTGTGGCCATTCTTTCCAAGCTGCCGGGGTTTTCCTCGCGGCCTGTCAAGGAATGGCAGGAGCTTATGCGGCTGTGCGGCGAGCCGTTCAACGGCAACCGGTTCGGCCTTGTATGCGGCAACAGCTACTTGCTTGTCGAAACAAGCGACACCGATATTTCCACGGCCAGTCTTCAGCCGCTTTTGGACGAAAGCGTGGAGGCGGCCGCAATCGACTACATTCACGGCGAGGAAGAGGTTCTGCGTTTGGCCTCCAAAAAGGACAGCCCGGCGACGGGGATTATTTTGCCGCCCTTTAACAAGGCGGGCCTTTTCGAGACTATCGCTCACATAGGGCCTTTGCCAAGGAAAAGTTTTTCCATGGGCATAGCCAGCGAAAAGCGTTTTTACATGGAGTGCAGGCGGCTATTCTAGCCGTCGGTTATTCTAACCGTCGGTTATTCTAACCGTTAGCCTAAAAAAAGCCCCTAAAAACCGCCAAGGCGGTTTTTAGGGGTTGCCATACCAATCAGGCTAGCCGGCAGGCCAACTAGCCTAGAAAAGCCTTTTTCAAGAACTCCAAGTCCAACTGCGGGTAGACCGGGAAACGCTCCAGCACTTTTTTTACGCGCTCGGTCGCCTCGGCCTTTACCGCCGGGTCGATCAGGTGCTTCGCCTTGCTTTTTTTGGAGGGGTCTTTTTCCGCCGGGGCTTGGCTTGTGCCCTTGACCACCTTCGCCATAATCGAGCCAAGCTCTTTCATTTCGTCCTTGCCCATGCCAAGGCTGGTCGGGGCGGCCGTCCCGAAACGCAGACCCGATGTGTACCACGGCCCGTTGGGATCAAAGGGCAGGCTGTTCCTGTTGAGCGTTATGTGGCATTCGTGCAGGGAGCTTTCCGCCTGCCGGCCAGTCAAGCCTGCCGAGTTTACGTTTACCAAAACAAGGTGATTGTCCGTGCCGCCAGTGAGCACCTCCAGCCCGTTTTCCGAGCAGGAAGTCGCCAGCGTCTGGCAGTTTTCCACCACGCGCTTGGCATAGTCGCGGAACTCCGGGGAAGCCGCTTCGCGGAAGGCCACGGCCTTTGCAGCAATCACATGGGGTAGCGGGCCGCCCATCGTCATGGGGCAGCCCCTGTCCAGCGCGTCGGCAAACTCGGACGTGGCA
Source organism: Spirochaetota bacterium (assembly GCA_009778155.1). GTDB lineage: Bacteria > Spirochaetota > Spirochaetia > Treponematales > Breznakiellaceae > WQXQ01. The sequence goes on along the minus strand of WRKI01000332.1, from coordinate 6,204 downwards.
AGCACAAGCCCCGCCCTTGGCCCGCGCAGGGTTTTGTGCGTGGTTGTCGTTACAACGTGCGCCCAGGGCACAGGGTCGTATTCGCCGGTAAAAACCTTGCCGGCGACAAGCCCTGCAAAGTGCGCCATGTCAACCATGAACACCGCGCCCACCTTGTCCGCAATTTCGCGCATACGCTTAAAGTTGATCTTGCGCGGATAGGCCGAATAGCCGGCCAGCAAGATGAAGGGGCGCACATCCATCGCCTGTTTTTCGATCTGGTCGTAGTCCAAAAGACCGTTTTCCTTGGAGACGGAGTAAGTGTGAATGTCGAACATCCGGCCGCTCATATTGTAGCGGTAGCCGTGGGTTAGGTGTCCGCCGGAATAGTAGTCCTGCGCCAGAAGACGCTGATTGCCTAAAGCGGCTCTAAGTTCATTCCATTGGGCATCCGTAACTTTGTAGAGATTTGTTTCGCCGAATTTTTGCAGCAGGGGTTTTTCTATTTTTGTATCAAGTATCGCCCAGAACGCCAGAATGTTGGCGTCGGCGCCGCAGTGCGGCTGAACGTTGGCGTACTGCGCCCCGAAAAGACTGCAGGCTTCCTTGGCCGCCAAATCTTCGATAGCGTCTACGTTTTCGTTCCCGGCGTAGAAACGGTGATACGGGGAACCTTCTGCATATTTGTCCGTTAAAAGATTGCCCATAGCAAGCTGAACCGGCAGGGAGCAGTAGTTTTCGCTGGCAATCAGCTTGACACGCGTCCTTTGGTTTTCCAGCTCTTTCACGACGGAAACGGCTATTTCTGGGGAGGTTTTGGCTGTCTCTGCCAAATTGCAAAGATAAGCCAACATTCCGACATCCACCTTTTCAGGCGGGAGAGAAGAAAGGTATTGTGTAACAGGGTTTTTTTTCATATTTAATTTTACACCGCCCCCGCTTTTTTGGCAAGGGCCAGATTCGCGCCGGCCTATAGACTTTTCCCCGGATTTTTTGTATATTAAAGAAAATGGTCAATACAAACAGTTTTCAGATACAGCAAAAGATTGTGTATCCGTCTCAGGGTGTGGGGGTAATCACCGATATTGTCGAGAAAAAGTTCAAAGACAGTTCGGTTCCCTACTATGTCATTTACATCGAAGTTACAGATATGACGATAATGGTTCCTGTCGATAAGGCCGAAGAGCTTGGCGTGCGCCAGACTGTTTCGGAAGAAGAGGCTTACCGGGCGCTCGAACTTATCGGCGAGGATTACGAGCCTATTCCGTCGGACTGGAAAATGCGCTACCAGATGAATCTGGACTTGCTTAAAAAAGGAAGCGTGAACGACATTGCAAGCATCGTGCGTTCCCTTTACCACCGCAGCAAGGTTAAAGAGTTGCCCATTCTGGAGCGCAAACTTTACGATTCCGCGCTCAAGCTTTTGGAAGATGAGATTTCGATCTCTCTTGGCAAGTCCAAGGAAGAGGTTGACAGTCTTATTTTTGCCCGTCTTGAGCTTCGATAGGAACTTTGCAGACTGTGAAAGGCTCTTCCATTGCCGCTGTAATTTGCGCCGCCGGCAGCTCTTCGCGCATGGGCGGAATCAAAAAAGAATATCGCCTTTTGGACAGCTCCCTTAGCGTGCTGGGTTCGGCGGTTTGCGCCTTTGCCGCCGTGCCCGCCGTGCGGAGCATTGTCATAGCCATTCCGCCGGGGGACGAGGCCGCCGCCCGCCGGGCGCTCCCCCCCTGGGTTTTTTCCGAGGATGCGTCTTGGGGCGTGGGGGTTGAAAAAGCGGGCTTTGCAAAGCCGGGCTTTGAAAAGCCTTCTGTTTTTTTTGTCCCCGGCGGGAAAACCCGTCGCGATTCCGTTCACATGGCGCTTTTTTTTCTTGCCGGCAAGAATCCCGACTATGTGTTGATTCACGACGGGGCAAGGCCCTGGGTAAGCGTCGATCTAATTGAACGCTGTATCGAGGCTGTGCAAAAATACGGCGCGGTGGTTCCGGCTGTCGCTTTTACCGACACTCCCAAGGAGTTCAGCGCGAAGTTGTGGGAAAGGGGCGGCGACGAGGGCGAGTCCGCCGTTTTTGTCAAGAGTCATCTTAGGCGAGCCAGCACGGGAGCCGCCCAAACGCCGCAGGCGTTCAGGTTCCCGGAAATCCTGCACGCCCACGAAAAGGCCGCCGCGCTGGAAATTAATTTCCAAACAGACTTTACCGACGATGCTGAAATCTGGGGCAAGTTCTGCGGGGCGGTCGCGGTAATCCCCGGCGAGGTAAAAAACCGCAAAATAACCTTCCCGGCCGACCTAGCCTAGAACCCGCGCCAAGGGTACACACGACAAACGCATGAACCTCGGAAATATTTCACACAAAGGCACAGGGGTTCGGAATATGCTCACACAAAGGCACGAAGGCACGAAGGCACGAAGGCACGAAGCACAGTTTAGAAAGCTATGCCCGATCTCTACCTTGTCTCTCTTTGTTCTCTGTTGATGCAAGAGTGAAGACGCAGAGCTATCATAATCCCGCCTAACCTCCTAACCTTTGTGCCTTTGTGCCTTTGTGTGAGGTTTTTCCGAACCATGCCACGGCCGCCCGCCGGCGGGTTAGAAGCCCCAGCCGAAGAGGGCGTTTCTAAGGTTTAGAATCATTACCGACTGTTCCATTATCATGTTGTCGCGGGCATCCAAGGCGTTGTTAAGCCCGGCCACGTCCGATGCCATAGCGGTTAAAGCCGCCTGCAATGACGCATTCTGGGACTGCGCCGTTTCCAGCGCGGCTTCAAGGTCGGCAAGCCGGCTCGCCAGGCCGTCCTCCCCGTCGCTCAACTCGGTGATCAGCAAATCGAGCGAGTTGAAGGTAAGGTTGTACAGCTCCTGACGCAAACTCTGCGAGCGGACACTGTCAAAAGCCGGCGAGCTTAAAAAGAGCCGCAAATTGTTCAAGGTTCCGCCGGCCTCGTTAAAACGCGCCTGTTCGATCAGGGCGTTCACCACGGAAAAACCGCCGGAAAGATGCGCCTCTATCGCCATTTCCGCCTGCATTTCGTTTGCCAGGCCTTCAAGCTGCAAGGCCGCCGCGCTCAAAGTAAGCCCGTTTACATAAACCTCCGGCGCAAGCCTCAACCGTGCCTCCGCAATCCGGGAACTTTCCAAAATCAACGCCCGCTCGTCTTGCAAGGCGGCCAGCCCCAAGTGAAAATCCTGCTGTTCCGCCAGAAGCTCCGGGCTAATCTCCACCCCCTCGGCGTTAAGCCGGTAAAGCTCCGCCTCGATCTCCTGCACCCGCTGTAAAACCAGCGAAATTTCGGCATCCTGCGCCGCCAGTACCGATGCCGTTTCCCGGCGTATTTCGTCGATAAGCAACATCTCCGTGCTGCCCACCCCGCGCACCCTGTCGGCCAGATACTCCTCCCGGCCGCTGTGGAAAGAAACAATGGCGAAAATCCCAATGGCGAGCAAAAAAAGCGCGGCAGCATTCACCGCAAGCGGAAGCATGGAGCCTTTTTTCTTCGCCTTGAAAAGCGCCGGTTCCCCGGCCAGCCCTTCCGTCCCGCCTTCGGCTTCAAGGGCGAAACTTTTGACGGACATACTTTCAATTTCGGCAAGAATCTTTTGTTGTTCTTCTTCGGAAACTTCCGTACTCAAAGTAAAAACAATGTCGTGGCTACTCTTCATTTTTTCCTCCCCCCTTATCCGGTTTAACGGAACAAGATGCGGCGGCTTTGTTGGAAAGCCGAAGCCCCCCGGCTTTAAGGCCGCGCACATTGTAGCTGGCCGCCCTAAAATCATCTGAAAGCACCTTCAGTTTTGCTTTTTGCGCATACTTAATTGTAAACATGAAATCCTCCCGTTTGTCAATATGCAAAACCTCCGCCCCCTCCGGGACAAGGAAATAATCCTTGTTCATAATCCAGCCTTCGATAATGCAACGCTTGATGCAGGGACAGCCCGTGTCCTTTTCCTTGTAGATAACCGTGAAAATCGTTTCGGCAAGCGCTTCTTTGTCCGCCACGCCGATCCACCAGGCGTCCGCGCCGGCAAAGGCCTTTTCGGGAAGCTCCGTTACCGTGTACATCCCGTTTTTGCGGATCGTCAGGATTCTGTCGTAGGGCGAAACGTCGGCGATTTTTTCGCCAAAAACCAGCGTGCCCACATAGCCGTTTTTTCTGTCGTACTTTAGCTCGACATCGCGCTTGACAATTTCCTTGACATTGATTTTTTCAAAAACGCCCGCCGTCGTTTTTCTTGCCCCGCCGGCAACCTCTTCGTTGGCCTTGATTTTGGCGATAATCCCGTTCAAAAAACTGATCGAGTAGGGCACGATGTTTTTAAGGTGGCCGTTTACTTCCTTTATACGCGCCTGAATCTGCAACATCTCTTCCTGCGCCTTGCTTATGTCGTAAAGCGAAATGCGGCGGATTGGGATGCGCAACAGGTGTTCGACATCGTCCGCGCTGACCCCCCGGCTGCCCACTTCTTTTGCAAAGGGTTTGAAGCCGTCGAGCACCGCGTCCGTTACGCCCTTGGCACTCTTCATTTTTTCGATTGCCTTGTAGATGCGCTCTTCTATAAAAATGCGCTCCAGCGTGCGCAGATGCATTTTGTCCAAAAGCTCTTTTTTTTCAAGCTCCAGTTCTTTCGTAAGAATGCGCACAAGTTGTTTTGCGTGATGCTTTATCACCTCTGTTACGGTGATTACTGCCGGCAGGCCGTTTCTTATTACAAGCAGGTTGACAGAGATCGACTGCTCGCAGTCGGTGAAAGCGTAGAGTGCGTCCACTGTCTCTTGGGAGTACACGCCGCGGGCGAGTTTTATTTCGATCTCGACCTTGTCGGTGGTAAAGTCGCTAATACCGAGGATTTTGATTCTGCCGGCTTTGGCGGCGGCTTCCACGCTGTTGATCAGGCTTTCGGTGGTTGTGCCGAAGGGTAGCTCGGTAATCAGTATGCGTTTTGGGTCTGATGTGTCCAGTTTTGCCCGCACGAGCACTTTTCCGTTGCCGTCGCGGTAGTCGGTTACATCGACAAAGCCCCCCGTGGGGAAGTCCGGGAAAAGCTGAAACTTTTTCCCGGAAAGGCAGGCGATTTCGGCCTGCAAAACCTCGATTATATTGTGCGGCAAAATTTTCGTGGACATTCCCACGGCGATTCCTTCCGCCCCCGTTACAAGCACGACGGGGATTTTTGCCGAAAACAGGACTGGTTCGCGGTTTCTGCCGTCGTAAGAGGCCGCCCACTCGGTTAGTTTTGGGTTGTAAAAGATGTCTTTGGCTAGCGGCGTGGCGCGGCATTCGATGTAGCGGGGCGCGGCGGCCCCGTCCCCGGTGTATATGTTGCCAAAGTTGCCCTGTCTGTCGATTAAAAACTGTTTGTTGGCAAGCACGATCAATGCCGACCCAATGGAGGCCTCCCCGTGGGGGTGGTATTTCATGCAGTGTCCCATTACGTTTGCGACTTTGTGGAACTTGCCGTCGTCCATTTCAAATAGCGAGTGGAGTATGCGCCGCTGTACCGGCTTTAGCCCGTCTTCCAAATCGGGTATTGCCCTGTCCTTGATGACGTACGAGGCATACTCAAGAAAGTTGCGGTCAAAAATGTTTTTTATATATGCCATTGCCTTTTCATGATACCATTTTTCGCGAAAAAGTCAAAGGGAAAAAACCGTAGCCGGCGGGCAGAGGGTTCGGCGGCAACTTGAACAAGCCACCCCATTGCTAATTTTACCCGCCCGTGTTATGCTAGCCTTATGACTATAGAAAAGACAATCGACGTGCCGGCCAGTCGGAAGGTTACCATTGAAATCCCTCAAGAAATACCCTTGGGTAAAGTAACGCTTACTTTTAGCCCGCCGGCCGAAAACAAAGAAACATCATATACCGTTTTATCAAAGGAAAGCGCGGTTTCAATGGCCGCCGAGGTTATCGAAAAATATCGCCCCGCTTTGGAAGAACTTGCCAAGTGAGCAATGTTGTCCGGCTCACAGTTGAAACGGTTACTGCCATTCACTCGGAACTGATACGCCGCATTGGGGGTAGCTTTGGGGTAAGGCACGAAGGTTCGGGCGGAACTATGATAAGGCCGCGCTTCCCTCCTGCCTCATAATATGGAAGATTTAGAGAGGATAAGGTTCGATGCGTGAATTTTTTTCCAAAAAAGCTCCCCGGCCGCTTGACATTCCCCCGGATTTGTGCAATAATGGGATCATGAGGGGTGTTAAGGCGGCCTACAGCATGATTT
>WRKI01000331.1 GCA_009778155.1 Spirochaetota bacterium | reverse complement strand
CCTTAAGGCCGCACACCGAGCGGAGTGATTTTGGGGCGGCCATGCGGCCGCCCAGCGGTGTCCGCCCCTAGTTTAAAGGCTCAAGCCGGGCAAGCACCGGGGGTGCAGGTGGCAAAAGCCCTGTTGCAGACATCTTGTAAAGCGAGGATTTTTATGACGAAAAAAATACTGCCGGCCGCACTTTTAGCGGCGCTTCTAACATTTAGCTGTGCGGGTATTGGCCGCCCGACAGACGGCCGCGATTTTTGGATTACAACGCCCGGCGCGGGTGATTTAACCATAGTCGGGGTTTCCGGCCCGCAACTGTGGGCAAGCAGGGTAACCGACAACGCCCGCGAACACGCCGCGCGGAACGCCTCGATGTTTCACCGGGTCGAGGCGCGTTTTTTCGTCAGGCAGGCAGTCGGGGCAAGTATCTTCCATTTTGAAAACTTCTCCGAATACACAATAACCTACGATAGAAACTTGGAACCCTTCATGGAAAGACTCTCCCACGATCCCGACAGGGACGTTTTAAGAGCCGGCAACGCCACGGGCATCCGTTTTTCCTACCCCGCCTCTTTGCCCGCGCCAGTCAGCTTTTCAACCGCCAGAAACCCGGACGGCAGTCCAAGCTGGACAACCATGCCGCCTGTAATAAGCGGCTACCTTGTCGGGGTAGGACACGCCGGCCGGCGGTTAAGAGTGGGCGATGCCTTTGCCAGTTCAACTAACGCGGCCATAGCCTCCATCGTTTCCCAAATTTGGATAAGCTCAACAGGAAGATACGTCCAAGTAAACTCGATGGTTGCCACAGTCCACACCCAAGAACGCAGAGGCAGTATTACAAACTTCTTCGTTCTGGAAACCTGGGTCGATCCCGTCTCGCAAAGCGTGTGGACACTGGCCATCGCCCGGCCTGCCAACTAAGGAACCCTGCCCGCCGTGGTTTTTCCGGCGGGCTTAAATATAAACATTTAGGAGGAACAATATGTTCAAAGTCGTTTTTGCATTAGCTCTAGCCGCATGGTTGGCAACCGCCGGCAGCGTCCAAGCGCAACCCGCGCCCGGCCAGCGGATGACATCGCCCACAGGCATTGCCGCCGTAAGACTACCCGCCGGCACCTTCACAATGGGCAGCCCCGCGAATGAAATCGGCAGGAGGTTCGGCGAAGGCCCCCAGCGGCAGGTAACGATAAGCCAAGGTTTCTGGATGGGCGTGTACCCTGTAACTCAGGAGCAGTGGACGCGTGTAATGGGCAGCAACCCCAGCCATTTTTCCAACAACCCCGCCGCCGGGGAAACGCAGGGTCGGCGGCCTGTGGAAAGCGTAAGCTGGTATGACGCAATCGTGTTTGCCAACCGGTTAAGCATAATGGAAGGATTAAGCCCCGCGTACCGCATAGCCGGAAGCACGAACCCGGACGACTGGGGCCCCGTGCCAACAAGCAATAACGCGTTTTGGAACGCGGTGGAGATAGTGCCGGGGTCTAGCGGGTGGCGTTTGCCGACGGAGGCGCAGTGGGAATACGCGGCCCGGGCGGGAACCACGGCGGCGTTCAGCAACGGGACGGTGAACTGGCAAAGCCAGGCCGACCTTGACTGGATAGGCTGGTTTGACTTCAACTCAGGTGGCAGGACACGGGAAGTTGGCCGGCGGCAGGCCAACGCTTGGGGTTTGCATGATATGCACGGCAACGTGTTTGAATGGGTGTGGGACTGGTTCGGGGATTACCCTAGCCTGGCGCAGACCGACCCATCAGGCGCGTCCTCCGGGTCTGGCCGCGTGTCTCGCGGCGGTGGCTGGGGCGCTTCGGCGCTGGTTGCCCGGTCCGCTTTCCGCATCTACGACGACCCGCTCCTCCGGCACGAGGGTCTGGGTGTCCGGCTTGTGCGGCCTTGAGGCCGCGCACCGAGCAGAGTGATTTTGGGGCGGCCATGCGGCCGCCCAGCGGTGTCCGTCCCTAGTTTCAAGGCTCAAGCCGGGCGAGCAAGCCTAGCGAAATGCCCCAGTTAGGCGAAACGGAGTGGAGCCGTGCGGGGGCATTGAGCGGGCAGGTTCCGGGAAGCCGCATTCGGGGGTGCAGGGGGCGTGCCCCCTGCCAAAATTTTTCCGCCGGCCGCCGCTTCCTTAGGCTTTTCAACTAACGGCCTTTCGGGTGCGATTTTTTTTGAAAATTATTGAAAAAAAATCGCATAACAGCCGCCAATACCGCTTGACATTCCTGCGTAAAAAAGATACAATTAAAAATCATACGTTCTTTTTGGCTTTGGAGCCAAAAAAATTTGCCGGGCTTGTAAAAATCCCGGCCAAGGGGGAAACGATGTTGCTTTACACTCAAACTCTGTTTCAAAAAACAGACATTATGTTCATCCGGTCATGGGTCTACCCCTCCGCGCTCTCTCACTCTCCGCCGCCGCCGATTTAAAAAATCGTGTAGACCTTTTTTTGCGAAAAAAAAAGCTGGCTTTTTTGCCAGCCCCGTCTCCTCATACCCATTCCTAAAGAATGGGCGAGGTGGCTTTATTTTGCAAATTGCGGCAACAGGCGAAAAATCAAACAAGAAAAAATACGCATAAAAGACCGGGCTGTTGCCCGGGGGCTACGCCCCGCTTTTACGCGGTTTTTATAAGCTGCCCGTATGGGCGGCCAATCATGCGTGTTCTTGCAGTAAAAACTGCAAGAAAGGAGCTATTTTATGAAAAAAACCATTATTGCTGGATTGGCAGCAAGTCTGGTTCTCGTCATGGTCTCTTGCCAGGCCGCGCCGCCCCCTGCCCAGCAGCCGGTTGTTTCTGGAATGATGCCGGCCGCCGTGCAGCAATGGCTGCAGAACCCGCCGGAAGACGCGATTTTTGCTGTCGGCGTGGCAAAATTCAGAACTACGCACCAGTCGAATACCATGTCGCAAAACAGAGCCCGTGTCGGGATCGCCCAGACAATGGATTCGGTCGTGCAGGCCATGGTCAGGGATTACTTTGGGGCCGAAGAGCTTACTGGCGATTCCTTAAACTTTGCGGAAAGCATTTCCGTAACCCTTACTCAAGCCGATGTAAGCGGCGCGAGAATCGCGGTTATGGACATGATGCCGGACGGCACGGTATGGTCAGTCGCGGTGCTTGACCGGGCGGCAATGCAAACCATAGTAAACCATGCCGAAACCATGGCAAGGTTGGCCGTTCCTGCGGCCGCCTCCTTTGACGCGCAAGCGAGGATGGATGCAGCCTTTGCCCAGCGGAATGCCGGGCAGCCTGTCCAGACCGTGGACGTGGACAATTAAGCAAAACGTCAAACAAGGGGCGGGCTTCCGCTCCTTGTTTTAAGGCCGTTCCAAGGCTTAGGAAAGTGCTGATTAACTCGACGCTAATCAGTGCTTCCCTAGAAAAAACACGAAAACCCGGGCAAAACTGTCCGGGGCAATATGCCCCCTGCGGGCAAAACAAAACGAAGGAGTCGAGAAAAATGAAAAGAAAGAAAATCGCATTAGTTGCCGGCTTTCTGTTAGCAAGTTCGGCATTTGTTCTAACCGGCTGCGGCACAACAGAGACCGCCCCGGCGCGTATATCCGGGTTTCCCGCCCCTGTATGGCATTGGATGGCGGACGCGCCGGAAGATGTAGCCTTCGGTATCGGTGTCGCAAGATCGTTCAACGACCTCCAGTCAATGATGATAGCAGCAAGTAGAGCCAGAGTTGCGCTTGCGGGTGAGATAGGCGCAATAACGCAGATCATGATCGAAAATTTTGACGACGGTTATTTTACGACAACCGTTATGCAAAGGGTGGACATGACTTTTGAGGCAGGCACAGTAAGCACCGCGCTCCAGCACATGGAGCCGGACGGCGAGGTCTGGGTTATTGCCGTTATTGACAGGGCAGAAGCCGCCAAGCTAATAAACGAAGCCGTGGCAAGCCTTGAAGAACCCGGGCTGGCCTACTTTGACGCGCAAGAGTTAATACAAGGGGCCATTGCAGAAAGACAAGGGCAAACGCCCGCCGTAGTGTCAAACTAGGGAAACGATGATTAACTCGACGCTAATCAGCGTTTCCCGCGGACTAAAGTCCGATGCATCGGACTTTAGTCCGCTTGCTCATTCCACCTGCGCAAAATGCGGGTAAGAACGAGGATTCGGATTTTAATCCGCATCCTCGATTGTGTTTAATCAGTGCTTCCTTAGGCTTTGGAACAGCCGCGTTTTCAGAGAAAACCGCTAAAAACTGAAGTTTTTAGAGGTTGCCTTAACAGGGATTTTATGCGAAAAAAAATACTGCCGGCTTTTACGGTAACCTTGTTTTTTGTCTTAGCCGGCTGCGGTTCGACAGAAGCCGCCTCGTCTGGCAGGATTAGGGAGATACCTCCGGGGCTTCCTGCCCCGGTGAACAATTTTCTTGCGACACTGCCGCAAGACGCGCTCTTTGGCGTAGGCGAAGCGAACCTGCCTAACTGGAACCATACGATGATGCAATCGGCGCACAGGGCGCGTACCGATCTTTTCTTGGCGGCAAGCTTAATAATGGAAGATATTGGCAGGCATTACTTTTCCGCCGGCGAATTAGAAGGGGGCGCATTGGCCTCTTCGCAATATATAGTTGAAACGCTTGTCGGCGGCGCGCGAATCGCATTTCAAACCCAGATGCGCAACGGCGACCTTTGGACAGTCGTAGTTTTGGATGGAATGGACATCGTTGCGGAAATCAACCAAGCCCTGGCAGAGGCCAGACTTGCCGCCGAGCTTTCAGCCGGGCTGGAAGCCGGGCTTTCAGCCTTTGCAGATGAAGAGCCGGGCGAAGCAGAACCAGAATAACAATTTTTAAGGAGAAAAAATGAGAAAGATGAAACGCAAAATCGCCTTAGCCGCCAGCCTTGTCATGCTGGCCGCATTTGCAGCCCTTTTTACGGCCTGTTCGAGAGATGAGGAGAATGTCGATAACGGAGTTTCCCAGCCAACACCGGCTCCCATACCACCTGATCCCCTACCCCTGCCAACCCCGGACCCGGATCCAGTTCACGGACCACCTGCTCCCCCGCCGCCCCCCGCGCCAGGTTCGACTCCTCCCGTAGTAGGGGAACCCCCAGTAGGAATTGTCGGGACTGGGGGCGAAATAGCCGGCGGCTTGTACGATGCGCACGAAGCTGAACTCGCAAGGCTGGAAGCCGAACTCGCAAGACTGGAAGCCGAATGGCTTGCAGAACTCGCAAGGATCGAAGCCGATAGGCTTGCCGAACTCGAAAGGCTTGAATCTGACAGGCGTGCCGAGCTTGAAAGGCTGGAAGCCGGAAGGCTTAGAGAATTCGCAACGCTTGAATCTGATCGGCGTGTAGAGCTGGCAACGCTGGAAGCTGGAAGGCGTGCCGATCTCGCAAGTCTTGAAGCCGAAAGGCTTGCCGAACTTGAAAGGCTTGAAGCAGAACCGCTTGAATCCGAATGGCCTGCTGAACGCGCAAGGTTTGAAGCCGAATGGAGAGCCGGGCGCGAAAGGCTTGAAGCTGGATGGCTTGCCGAACACGGAAGGCTTGCACAGGCAAGGCTTGCCGCCTATCAAGCTATGTCCCCCTTGGAACGTGGGATGCACCAAGCGTTTCTAACGCAGTTAGAGATGAACGAACTACTTCGCTTGAGAGAGATACAGCTAGCATCAACGTTTTAAGGAGAGAAAGATGAGAAGAAAGAAAATCGCGTTAGCCGTCTGTTTTGCCATGTTGCTAACATTCGCGGCCGCGCCGTCGGCCCAGGCCCAGGGGATACCGTCCAGCGTGCAGCAATTAATGCAGAATATGCCGGATGATGCTCTGTTCGCAATTGGCGTCGCAAGATTCGCGGTCGTGCACCAGTCGATAACCATGTCGCAAGTAAGGGCCAGGGTTGGAATCGCCCAGACAATGGATTCGGCTGTGCGGGCGGCAATCTTGGACTACTTTGGAGCGGATGAGCTTACCGGTGCCGCTTTAAGCTTTGCAGAAAGCATTTCCGTAACCCTTACCCAGGCCGATGTCTCTGGCGCAAGAATCGTGCTTACGGAGGTGATGCCGGACGGCACGGTTTGGTCTGTCGCGGTGTTTGACCGGACGGCGGTTGCCAACATAGTAAACCATGCCCAAACACAGGCACGGCTTGCCGTTCCTATGGCGGCTTCCTTTGACGCACAAGCTAGGATGGAAGCCGCCTTTGCCCAGCGGAATGCCGGGGTGCCGGTGCAAACGGTGGACAATTAAGCGTAAGGAGAGACGAAAAAAGTCAGGTCGCATGGAGCCTTGCTCTGCGACAGGAAAATGTCGTTGACAACGAACTTATTTTAGGAGGAAAAAATGAAGAATATCCGTGTTTACCTTGCGCTGGTCGCGCTTATAGCGGCAGCCCAGCCGGCAGCGGCCAGCACCGTTACGCTGGATGCCGCTATTCGTATGGCCGTGGAAAATCTGGAGCGGAATTTGCCGGCTTCCGTCCCCACCGGGCAAAGGCCCGTGCTTGCTGTGGTAAACATAAGCTCGGTATCGGAAAATTTGTCCTCTTTTATAATCGGCGACTTGGAGTTCGCAATATCGGCCAGCAATCATTTTACAGCCGTTGACCGGTCGCGGCTTGACCAGATACGCACGGAACAGAATTTGCAGGCCTCCGGCGCGGTAAGCGACGAGACAATGCAGAGCATAGGCAGATGGGTAGGCGCGCATTACGTTGTAACAGGCGACGTGCTTGAAATAGGAACCGGCTACCGCATCTTGGTAAGGGCAATAAACGTGGAAAGCGCGGTTATTACGCCGGTAATTTTAGCCCTAGTAGACCGCAGCGACCAAAATATGCGCTTTTTCATGGGCGGAGAGATAGCACCCGCGCCACAGGCTCCCGGCCAAGGCCCGCCACAACCCGTGCAGGTAGCGGCCAGCCCGCCAGCCGCCGCGCCACAGCCGGGGCAAAGGATGACCTCTTCCACGGGCATAGTAACCGTGCGGATACCCGCCGGCACGTTCACAATGGGCAGCCCCGAGAATGAAATCGGCAGATCACCATGGGGTGAAGGCCCGCAGCGGCAGGTAACGATAAGCCAGGACTTCTGGATGGGGGTGTATCCTGTAACACAGGAGCAGTGGGTGCGGGTGATGGGCAGCAACCCGAGCGGCGGGCAGGCGAGCAACCCGGTGTCCGGGGACGTGCAGGGCCGGCGGCCTGTAACGGGGGTAAGCTGGTACGACGCGATAGTGTTTGCAAACCGACTGAGTATAATGGAAGGGTTAAGCCCCGCGTACCGGCTGTTCGGTAGCACTAACCCCGACGACTGGGGCCCCGTGCCGACAAGCAACAACGCGTTCTGGAATACCGTGGAGGTAGTGCCGGGGTCTAACGGGTGGCACTTGCCGACGGATGCGCAATGGGAGTACGCTGCCCGGGCGGGCACTACCACGGCTTTCAGCAACGGGATGCAGGACTGGGAAAACGAATCGGCTGTTGGCAATATAGGCTGGTTTGACTTCAACAGCGGGGGGGGGACGCGGGAAGTCGGGCGCAGGTCCAACAACCCCTGGGGCCTTTACGATATGCACGGCAATGTGGAGGAGTGGGTGTGGGACTGGATGACCATCACTCACTCGGCTCAAGCCCAGACCGATCCTATAGGCCCGTCTTCAGGAAATAACCGTGTTTTTCGCGGAGGGGGCTGGGACAGTTCGGCGCAGAAAGCCCGCTCAGCCGCCCGTTCCAGCTCCGTGCCGCACGGTAGGTACAGCACTTTTCTGGGCTTGCGTCTTGCCCGTCCCTAGCTTGTCCGCTCAAGCCCCGTGCAGGGGGCATGGAGCGGGCAGGGCCGGGAAAAGGGCCAGCCGCTCAACATCACTTATAAGGAAAGAAACATGAAGAAAAACAAAATCGCATTAGCCGCCGGCCTTGCCCTGCTGATAGCTCTTGCGGCCTATTCCAGAAACGCGGAAAAGCCCCAACCGGCCGTGCAAGCGCCGGCTCGCTTGGACGCTCCCGCTTCCGTACAGGTTTTTCTGGCAGACGTGCCGCAAGACGCGCTTGTCGGCATTGGCAGCGCAAGATTTGCAACAATGCACCAATCGATGGCCATGTCGGAAAACAGGGCCCGCGTAGACATAGCCCGGCAGGTAAATTCAATCGCACAAACCACCACTGTAACCCTTACCCAAGCCGATGTCTCAGGTGCAAGAACGGCATTTCAGCACATGGAGCCGGACGGCACGGTGTGGACTGTTGTCGTATTTGATAAAGCAAAAACGCCAATCGTATTGGCAGAATAAAAAACAAAGGAGAAACACCATGTTGAAAAAAACAACAGTCGTTTTTGCATTGCTGGCACTGTTTGCCGCCGGTGCAGTCAGTGCCCAGGAGGATGAACTTTCCGATGTGCCAATAACATTTCCGGTACACTCCCCGTATTCCGATCGGTTTTTTGCTTCCGAATTTTCAACCGCTTTTTCGCGGTTTAATCATTTTTTCTTTTTCAATGCTATTATAGACCAGCTTTATGTTCCTGAAGGCACTGCAGGTGTCCAAAGAAGAGTCTCTCCTAATAGCGTAGGCAGAGTGTCCGCTGCTATAGGCGGAAAATTTCCATTGCAGATGATAAATGTAACAGATGTAGATTTTTCCGGAATACTTGGCGTCGGCTTTGCTCTTGATGGCTTGCCTATGGCGGAAACTTGGAATTTCTACAGCGGCGCTGGTCTATTCGTAAACCATAACCCCTTGGACATAGGCCTTGGTTTTTTTGCAGGCTGGTTTCGAGACATATATCGCGAACTGCCGTTAGCCGATGACGGTGTTTTCCGAGGTAGTATTGATAGCCAACCTCCACATATAACAGACGCTTTAAGGGTAATGCTTATTCCAAGAATAGGTTTAGGCGACCGGATTTTTTTCCTTGATGAAATCGGTGGATTTTTTAGCTTTTCCCAACAGACGGAACAAATCAGTTTATTGACAAGGCTTGCATTCAGGGGATTTGATCTTTTAGCCCGGCAGGTTGGCGTAAACATATACTATAAACAAAACAGCCATAATCTGTTAATGGAACAGCAAATGTTTGGAGCAAGGTTTGAAACAAGAAACGTATCTGTAGATTTTGGGTACAGGCGGTTTCTACGCGATTACGCCAACCCCTTTCTAGCGAGCTTTGAGGATGGGTTTTTTGGCAGGATCGTTTACAAGTTTAGGCCGCGTGGCAATGTACCTATATTGTTTTCTTATGGTTTTGAACGCACTTTCGAAACGCGGCATTATTTTGGCATTGGCTTTGGCTTGTCGCTTCCAGACTTTATCAATGATTATCTTATCGAATTTGCCGGCGGCGGTAACTTTCGTATGACAGCTTCTAATATAACCGGCACCGAGCGGCAACGGTAAGGAGGAAACATGAAAAACAAAATTGCATTAGCCGCCAGCCTTACCATGCTGGTAACAGTTGCAACCACCAGTTACGCGCAAAGCCCTGCGGACGCGCCCGGTTTTGTGCAAAGCTTCCTACAGACCGCGCCGGGAAACGTGTTTGTCGGCGTAGGATACGCTACAGGACACAATGCGGAGGTGGCAAGAGCGAACTCGGCTCTTGCCGCCACAGCGAACCTAATTTACGGCATAGAGGAGTGGATTGCCGCTTCCCTTGCCGCCAACGGACGTGGCGAGCTTGCGCGAAATTTTTCGCAAAGGATGGCCGCTATTTCAGAAAGCGAACTTTTTTCCCGTGCCAATCCGCCGAATACCAGCCAGGCGGCAGACCATGCATGGAACTTTTGGCACGAAGATTGGGTTGAAGAAGTCTCTTCAGCAGAAGAGAGTATTTCAAAAAGGGCTGTTTTTTCTCATCCTCAGCCGGGCGGCAGCCAAGTGATAAACCATGTCTGGGATATTTATACAAGATGGAACGCATTGGGAACAGATGAAACAGAAGTTTTCGTCTATACAGTTGTCGCTAACGGTAACACGACAATCGCGCTTCAAGGCACGGATGCCGGTGGCGCTGTTTGGACTGTTGTTTTTATGAACAGAGCAGACGTTGTAATGGAAAGCGATACAGTAGAAGATTTGGGCAACGGGCCGCCCCTGCCTGTAGAAAACTTTCTTCTAAGCGTCCCATCAGATGAGTTGTCTGCTGTAGGTGTCGCAAGAATGTCCAATTCGCGCCTTTCAACAGCCGTGGCGGAACACCGGGCGCGTGTCGGGATCGCTATAGCCCTAGAAACACGGCTACAAAACATCTTTAGAGAGTTTTTTGCAGTGGATGAGGCTATGCCGGATACTGAAGCTATAAAAAGAACATCCATTACTACTGCAACGAGCGAAGCCGATGTCTCTGACGCAAGAGTGGTATTCCAGCATATAGAGCCGGATGGCACTATATGGGCTGTTGTTGTCTTGGACAGATATTAGGAGGGAATACTCCCAAGTTACAAACTTGTGGGAAAAATAGTCGGGTTGCATGGAGCTTATCTCATGCAAATTATCAGCAGCAGCGGGACGAAAAATCCCGCTGAAGACAGCTTGTAAAACGAGGATTTTTATGGTGAAAAAAACACTATCGGTATTAGCGGCGCTTCTAACATTGGGCTGCGCCAGCACGGGCGGCACAACAGACAGCGGCGACTTTTGGCTTACAATGCCCGGCGCAGGGACTATAACCATAGTCGGGGTTTCCGGCCCGCAACTGCGGTCAAGCACGGTAATCAACAACGCCCGCGAACACGCCGCGCGCAACGCTTCCATGTTCCATCGTATCGACGCGCACTTTTACAACAGGCACGCAATCGGGACAGGCATATTCGATTTCGAAAACTTTTTTGAATACACGATAACCTACGATGAAAACTTGGAAGCCTTTATGGAAAGGCTAGACCACGATCTCGACAGGGACCTTTTAAGAGTAGGCAACATTACAGGCATCCGTTTTTCGTACCCCGCATCTTTGCCCGGGCCAGTCAGTTTTTCAACAGCCAAAAACCCGGACGGTAGCCCGGTGTGGACTAACGCGCCGCCTGTAATAAGCGGCTACCTTGTCGGGGTTGGACACTCGGGCCGGCAATTAAGAGTAGGCGATACTTTTAACGGTTCCGTTAATTCGGCCATAGCCGCTATGACTGCTCAAATTGAGCAAAACATAACATCCATAACTAGGGAAGTAAACGGTGTAATGACCACGATTCACGTTATTGAAAGCAAGGGCGTATTGACAAACTTTTTCGTTTTGGAAACATGGTTCGATCCCGTCTCGCAAAGCGTGTGGACATTGGCAATAGCCCGGCAAGGCAACTAAGGAACCCTGCCCGCCGCGATTTTTCCGGCGGGCTTTAACATAAAAAATTTTGGAGGATCACAATGTTCAAAAAAGCAATGGTCGTTTTTGCATTGCTGGCAATCTTTGCCGGCAACGCACTATTTTCGCAGGCCGCCCGGCCGGCGTGGGTGAACTCGCCAGCGTCAAGATTCAACCCGCAGCTTTATGTCTCGGCAGTCGGTGTCGGCCCCAACCGCGTGTTTGCCGAAAGGGCGGCCTTGGCAAACCTTGCCGGGCAGTTCGGTCTAAGGGTAGAAGCCGAAACTCGTGTGCACAACATTTATTGGGAAGCCGCAAGTTCCGGCGCGCAAGCGGAATGGTCGGATATAACCGGTATAGATCAAACTATTTTCACAGCCGCAAGAGTGAACTTTCTTGTCGGGGCGGAAATCCGCGATATATGGCATGACGGCGCGGGCACTTACTTTGTAGCCGCCGTTATGGGCAGGGCCAGGACAACGCAGATTTACACGGATTTGATACGGGCGAACCTTTCCATGATAAACAACCTTACCGACATGGCCCCGGCGGAAAGAAATTCGCTCGCCGGTTTTGCGCGTTACACCCTGGCCGCCGCAGCGGCAGACGCGAATGAGTCTTACGCGCTCGTACTGGGGGCCTTAGGCGCTCCGTCTATTCCTGGCGTAAGGCCCGGCGACCAGTACAGACTTGCGGCGACCCAGATTGCAGCTAACATACCCGTTATGGTTGTCGTTCAAAAAAGGGACGACCTTGATATGGGCGGCAGAGTTCACGGGGCCTTTTCTCGCGCTGTTTCCGAAGCGGGCCTTAGAACCGTTCCCAATGGCGGCCAGTACACGCTGGAAGTGCGCATGAATATGCCAGAGGCAGATTTTCCCGGCCAGCGGAACGTGTTTGTGCGTTACGAAATTTCAGCTAACTTTGTAAACAGTGCCACAGGGATAAGCCAACTGCCGGCGTTTAACATAAACGGCCGGGAAGGCCATATATCTTTGTCGGAAGCCGAAAACCGCGCCATAGCTGCAGCCGAAAGAAGAATTTTAGCAGACTACGGAAACCTGCTTTCCGAAAACCTTGTTCGTATCTTGCCCAGAAGATAATCTCTGGGAAGCCTCGCCGGGCTTTTCCGGCGGGACGGGGTCAAACATAACATCTAGGAGGAACATCATGTTCAAAAAACCAATGCCGGTTTTTGCATTGCTGGCATTCTTGGCCGCCGGTGCAGTTTTTTCGCAAGAGCCTGTGCCAATCAACACAGCCATTTCAAATGCGGCGAATCTATTTGCCGCAAACCTTCCAAGCGGGATTTCAATAGCGGTCATAAGTATAACTTCCGATTCTACAGCTTTATCGGATTATGTTATAAACCAACTCAATTTTAACCTTGTAAACGCAGGTGTTTTTCAAGTTGCAGCCAGAGGCCTAATTGAGCTTCAAGCGGCGGGCGGGGAAATTGGTTTTAGCATGACCGAGTTTGTCGCCGATGATGCCCAAGTGCGCATTGGCCATGCCATAGGTGCGGATACAATTGTAACAGGAACGGTGAGCAGAGAAACGTCCACCACTTTTCGTTTGTTGCTCAATGCCATATATGTAGAAGGGCTTATAATCCGCTCTATGTACAGCAGTGCCGTTATAGACGACGAGCAAATGGCAACCTTAATTGGCGGCCCCGGCTTTGTTCCTCCCCCTCCCCCGCCGCCTCCCCTTGTTTTAATCGAAGATTATTCGCTGGGCGAGCGTTTTCAAATGGCAGGCTTGAACACAATTTTTGGCTTAGGCTCCATAAGAAACGGCCACCGTGCCGGCTGGGCAACCGCAGTCTTGCAATTTCTTGGCATTACTTCCATAGTATTAGGCCAAACACTGAATCCTGCCAGTGAGGATGGTTATATTGTAGTCTTTGAGGGCAATCGGTTCTATAATCCAGATACTGGACGAATGGAAATCATACCTGGCACCGAGATAACCGAGTCGAACTGGAACAGAGAGGATAGGCAGCTATTTACTACGCTTGGTTTGGTTACGATAGGCACTGGCGTTGTCTTTGGCTGGATAATCCCCTTTGTCCATACCAAAGCGGGCGCCGGTTTCTATGCAAGCTCTGTTGCCGATAACCCTCTCCCCTTTAACATCGAACTTGTTTCAACAAACAACCGGGACATTAACGGGGTTAGAATCATGCACAAGATCAGCTTCTGAAAAAAACTTGTCGCATAACAAGCGACGCGCGCCCCGCCGGGAAGTCCGGCGAGGCAGTGTTAAACATAACATCTAGGAGGAACATTATGTTCAAAAAAGCAACTGTCATTTTTTCATTGCTGGCGGCCTTTGCCGCTGGCACAGCATTTTCGCAGGCCCCCGTGCCGTTAGACACGGCCATTTCAAATGCGGCGAATCAATTTACGGCAACAGTTCCGGGCGGCGCAAGGCTGGCTGTTACCAGTATGGTATCAGCTTCGGAAGCTTTGTCAAACTATATTATAAACCAGCTCAATGTGGCTCTTGTAAACACAAACGCTTTTATAGTTGTGCCCAGGGGCGAAATTGAGGTGGCAGCGGCACGGACAGAGCAGGATCGTCACTTGACCGAATTTATCAGTCTGGATACTCAAGCTGGCATTGGGCATGAAGTAGGTGCAAACGCCGTTATATCGGGGGAAATTCAAAGGGAAACGCCTACCAGCTTTCGCCTAACTATTCACATTATAGCGGTGGAAGCTGTCGTATTCATCTCTTCATTCAGTGGCTTGGTTGTTGACAACCAGCAAATGGCGACTTTAATAGGAGCCCCCCAGCTTATTCCCGATTACACACTGGGTGAACGCTTGCAAATGTCTGCCTTAAACACGTTTTTTGGCATAGCGTCCATTACAAGAGGCTACAGTATCGGCTGGGGGGTTGCTGGCTTGCAAGGCTTCGGTATTATTTCTTTGTTGACTGCCCTTAGCGCAGGAGCCTTGGAATATGAAGAAGATTTTCACACAGGAGAAAGGGTGCGAGATGAGTTTATTTCAGGCAGTAGGCGTACATTTAATACTATTGGTTTTATTGCAATAGGCACGGGCGCAGTGTTTGGATGGGTGATCCCCTTTTTGCATACAAGACCTGGCGCAGGCACTCCTGTTGCTGCGGCTCCACTCCCTTTTAACATTGAGCTTGTGTCAACAAACAACCGGGACATTAACGGGGTTAGAATCATGCACAGGATCAGCTTCTGAAAAAAACTTGTCGTGTAACAAACGACAAACAGCCCCGCCGGGAAGTCCGGCGAGGCGGACAAAAAAACATAGGAGGAACGTTATGTTCAAGAAAGCAACTGTCATTTTTGCATTGCTGGCATTCTTTTCCGCAGGCACAGCATTTTCGCAGGCCCCCGTGCCGTTAGACACGGCAATTTCAAACGCGGCGAGCCATTTTGCGGCAACCATTCCCGGTGGAACTGTTATAGCAGTCCTCAATGTGAATTCCGATTCTGAAGCTTTGTCAAACCATGTTACGAGCCAACTGATTGTAGCTGTTGTAAACACAGGCTCTTTTACAGTTGTGTCTAGAGGCGAAGTTGAGTTTCAAGCGGCGCAAACGGAATTAATTTTTCACTTGACAGGCTGGGTGGGCCCGGATACCCAGGGAATGTTAGGCCATGCTGTGGCCGCAGACATTATTATAACAGGAACGCTTAATAGGGAAAATACGGGCAACTTAATGCTAACAATCCAAGCTGTAGATTTAGACAGCCTCGCAGTTCGCTCTGCATACAGCGTTTCGATTGCAGAGAGCAATGCAGAGTTTTCGCAAACGCCCGTGCCGCTCAACACGGCCATTTCAAACGCGGCAGGCCATTTCGCCGCAACCCTCCCCGGCGGGGCAAGGCTGGCGATTGCCAATATAACAGCCGATTCTGAAGCTTTGTCGGAGTATGCTTTCGACCAACTCACTATAGCTATTCTAAACACTGGCGCTTTTACAGTTGTGTCTAGAGGCGCACTCGAACTTCAAGCGGCGCAAGCGGAATTAGACTTTCACTTGACAGGACTTGTCAGCGTGGACACCCAAGTAATGGTGGGCAACGCCGTAGGCGCAAACATTATTGTAACAGGAACAATTAACAGGGAAAGTTCTGGCAATTTAATGCTAACAGTCAACGCTGTAGATATAAACAGCCTCGCAGTTCGCTCTGCATACAGCGTTTCGGTTATCGACAGCAATCCAGCGCCTTCGCAAGTTCCCGTACCGCTTGACACAGCCATTTCAAGCGCGGCAAACCATTTCGCCGCAACCCTTCCCGCCGGGGCAAGACCGGCTGTCATGGATATTGCTGCCGATACCGCAGCTTTGGCGGCTCATATCGAAATCCAGCTCATTGTGGCTCTTGTAAACACAGGCCGCTTTTTAGTCGTGGATAGGGAATTGAACCTTCTGCCAGGATTTATCGGTCATGCTGTGGGCGCGGACACCATTATAACAGGAACTATTCGCATGGAAAGTACCAACAGTTTAAGGCTAACTGTCCGGGCTATAGATTTAGAACGTCTCACAATCCGCGCTGTATACAGCGTTCCGGTTATAGACAACTGGTAATGGATTGGAGTCCAAATAAAACACAGGAGAAAAAAAATGAAACGAAAAATATTTTCAGTTTCCCGGCTTGCGCTTTTTGGCATAGTGATCTTGAGCGCAATCATAAGTCTCCATTGGACATATGCTTGGCGCGAATGTAATAATAGTCGGCGACGTTACGGGACACGCCCCCAACCAATGGCTGTCGCTAAGAGCACTCGACGTAGAAACCGGCCAAATCTTAGCAATCCCCCCACGAGAGGCCTTCTAATGACAACAAACAAAAAACAGCGGCTGGCCCTAGCCTGCCTTGCCATGCTGCTAACAGTTACGACAGCATTTACAGCCTGCGCCGGAAATACGGCAAGAGCATCGGAGGATACTGATACAATCTTGCCCGGCTTTGTGCAGACTTTTTTGGAAAGCGTGCCGGAAAACGTGTTTGTCGGCATAGGTTTTTCAAGGGAGCAAAATGCGGATACTGCAAGATTTGACTCCGCCATTATGGCCACAGCCTTTCTATTCAATTGGCACTTTGGCTATACTTTTGTAAACCCGCTTTCCCCAGATATCCCTCAGACATCTAGCGGCCAGACGCTAGACCGTGTGGAAAGCTTGATTAGAGACTATTCTTCGCGTGATTTGTCTTTTCGAGAGCAGTTGTCAGTAAGCGCAAGTTTTTTTCAGCCGCAGACAGATGGCAGCCAGATGATTAACTTCTTCCGGGAATTTTATCAAACAGATGGAGATGCGCCTGTCTATTTTATGGTTATCGCTAATGGTAACACCAGAGTCGCGTTTCAAGACACAGACACCGATGGCACTGTTTGGACTGTTGTTTTTTTGGACGAAACAGATGCTGTCGTGGAAGGCGAGCCGGACACCATAGTTGGCGGTATGCCCCAGCCTGTAGCAAACTTTCTAAGCGCCCCGTTAAATGAGTTATTCGCTGTAGGTGTCGCAAGAATGTCTGACACACGCTTTTCAAGGCTCGTTGCGGAACACAGAGCGCGTGTTGAAATTGGAAGGGCTTTGAATGAGTATATGCAAGGTATGATCTCAGGCTTCGGTGATTTCGAATCAACGAATGAGATACGCGTAACCGACCCCACCGATGTCTCCGGCACAAGAACGGTATTTCAGCACATTGAGCCGGACGGCACTGCATGGGTTGTTGTTGCCTTGGACGCAGATCGCGCTTCAAGATACAGAGAGGGAAACACAAGAGGACTTACATGGGAAAGAACAACAGACTTCAATTGGCCCTAACCGCCGCCGTGGTCGCAGGGCTTGTAGCCGCCGGCAGCATTCACGCGCAACCCGCGAGCGAGAGCGGTCGGTGGGGCAACGAAGGCCCGCGGCGGCAGTTGGACCAGTTTTGCGCGGTTCGCCCGTTCGGCGGACCGTAGCGGGGGGAATCCATACAGCCCCGGCATCGGTCTGAGCCTCCGACTTGTGCGGCCTTAGCCGCGCACCGGGGGGAGTGTTTTGGGGGCGGCCATGCGGCTGCCCAGCGGCGTCCGCCCCTAGTTTCCCGGCTCCGGCCGGGCAAGTCAAGCGAAATGCCCCGGCAAGGCTGGGCGGAGTGGAGCCGCGCAGGGGCATGGAGCGGGCAAATCTGGAGGCGTTGGGCAAATTTTCGCTTAACGAGAGGAGGTAGATCGAAAATGGCAGTAATATCTTTAAGGCTCAACAAAGAGGAAGAAAACATGGTTAATTTTCTTGCCGATTACTACGAGCAAGACAGATCATCGCTGATTAAACATTCCCTTAAAGAATTATACGAGGATATAATCGACCGGCAAACCATAGCCGAATATGAGCTAAAAGAAAAAGAGGTGAAATTCATCGATTCCAGCGAGATAATAAAATCGCTCAAAACGCCAAAAACCTCCGTGTGATCTCCCTCCTCCGTGGTGAAAATTCCCCGCTTGGTGGTCGGCAGGGGCTTGCTGGCCGGGATTCCGCTAGCTTCCCGGCAGGCATTTGCCCCCTTTACCTTTTCGCTGGATTCTGCTATGATTACCCTATCTTATGGAACAGAAAAACGCGGCTGCGGCCTTAATCGACGGCTTGGGACAAATCATCAAAGGGAAACGCGAGTTTCTTGAGCTTTTAGTCGCCGCAATCTTTGCCGGCGGCCATGTACTCATAGAAGACAACCCAGGGTTGGGCAAAACAACCGTTGCAAAAACAATCGCTAAATTGATCGGCAGTAACACCGGCGACGAAAGCGGCGAGCTAAAATTCAAGCGAATACAGTTTACCCCAGACCTTTTGCCCTACGACATCACCGGGGTAGACGTGTTCGACCCGAAAACGCAGGAATTTCGATTCATCCCAGGGCCGGTGCTGGCGAACATCGTGCTGGCCGACGAAGTCAACCGCACCACCCCCAAGGTACAGTCGGCACTGCTGGAAGTTATGGCCGAAAAACAGGTAACAATAGGGCAAAGCACCCACACGCCGCCGGCACCCTTTTTCGTAATCGCCACGGAAAACCCAATCGAAAGCGAGGGCACATTCCCCCTGCCGGCCGCCCAGCTTGACCGCTTTATGATGAAACTTTCACTGGGCTACCCCGACCGGGAAGCCGAGCTAGCCATACTGGAAGAAAGCCCAGCCGAACAAGGACTTGTAAAACTTAACCCGGCCATAAGCCTTGCCGACTTTACGGCGGCGGCCAAGGAAACCGGGGAAGTTTTCTGCCACAAGGCCATAAAAGAGGCAATTGCCGATATTATTAGGGACACAAGAATACACAGAGCCTTTTCGCTGGGGGCAAGCCCGCGTGCCGGCCTGCACTTCTTGGCGGCGGCAAAATCGCTCGCCTTTGTAAAAGGGCGCAGCTTTGTAAGCGACGAAGACTTGGCCGCCCTTGCCGGCCCCGTGCTCGCCCACAGAGTGAGAGTGCGGGACCCAAAAACAAGCGCGGGGAATTTTATCCGGGAGATATGCCTTGCCAGACTTGCCGGGCTGGCGGCGTTAGCGGAGCTAACAAGTTAGCCACTATAGAAGGAAAGAAAACTGAGTGAGCAAAAATCGAGCTTTTCCAAAAGCCGCATAATGTTTATGCCCCAAACGATGGGGGCCTTTATCCTGCTAATCATAATCCTTGCGCTTGCCGCAGGGTCGGTTCGGCAGGAGCTTGTTTTGACCTTGATAGGAGCCGTGTTTTTTATCGTGTGGGTTTACTGTCTTGTAATGACATTACTGCTTGCCGCCTTGCACAGCCGCCGTGCAAAGCGTTTCTCTATCCGCATAAGCCCAGGGGAACTTAGCGTGGGGGATACCGCCCATGTGTTTTACTCCGACAGCGAGCAGGCGGCGCAAAAACGCGTTTTGCAGTTGCCCGGCATTCTGGTTCGCTGTCGCCTGCTCTTGCACACCAAAGACGGCAGGCGCATAAACTACGACTTTGCCCCCACCCCGCAAACGGCGGCCAGCGCGGGCATTGCCGCGGCGACTGCCGGCGGTGAATCATTCGAGGTAAAAAAACGGGGGGCTTATTTTTCCGATTATGACGAATACGCCATCTTTGACATACTGGGCTTTTTTCGCTTTACCTTTCGCATAGTGCAGGAAAACGCGGAAGCCGGCCTTCGGCTGCTTGCAAGCCCCAACGCCGCCTTGACGCCGCTTACCGTCAACGCCAAAAGCGGGGATTCCAACAGACAGCCGGAGACCACCTTTCTCCGCAACGACATTTTGATCGAGCACCGCCCCTATGTGCCGGGCGACGACCCCAGGCGCATCAACTGGAAGCTTTTCAGCCACGGCGGCGACCTTTTTATCCGCGAGGGGGAGAGGGAGCCGCCGCCGCACTCGAACATCACGATTTTGGTGGACGGGCAGTTTGACCCTGGGCTTTACACAGCATCGGAGGCACGGCGCGGGGTGGATGCGCTTTGCGAAAACGCGCTGGCGGCCGCGCTTTCCAGCGTCGCCGGCGGGCTTAACGTGCAAATCGGCACGAACCAGACGGGGGCGGCGGCCGCCTTGCAACGGACGGTTACGGCGGCTCAAATCGCCGGCGCGCTTGCATGGCCGGTGGCCCAGCCACTGGGCGACTACGGTTTTTTGAAGGCTTCGCAAGAAGG
The DNA here is from genome assembly GCA_009778155.1 of Spirochaetota bacterium. Lineage (GTDB taxonomy): Bacteria > Spirochaetota > Spirochaetia > Treponematales > Breznakiellaceae > WQXQ01. The sequence continues at coordinate 5,742 of WRKI01000331.1, read as the reverse complement.
CAGGGAAAGTGAGGCGGGCGGGGTGCTGATTTTGGCATTGCCCCGTAACAGTGCCGGAAGTTCCGCGCTGGATCACTTTTTAACATCTCGCTTGCCCGGTTCTGCCGGGCAAGGCTGGACAAAATCTGTCCAGCTAATTTTCCTTTACCACGATGACGCGACCGAAAAACGGCAAGGGGCGGAGGCTAAAACAGCGCAAGCCGCGCAAGCCTGCGCCGCGATGTACAGCCGCCGGGTCGGGGTAAGAGCTTTGGCGGTTGCTTATAGTCAATAAATTGACTATTTTCGATTGAAATTGTTCGCTTTACAGCGAACCAAAGAAGGGTTATTATGATTGATATGACGAAAAAACAAAAAACGGCGATTGTTTGCCGTTCCGTGGCTCTTTTTGCGATACTTTTCCAGTTCAGGCTCATTGCGGGGGAACTTGTGGATACGGCTGTGTTTACAACAGCCGTGCTTGCCGGCTTTTCCGCCGCGCTCTTCCTGTATTTTTTTCGCCCGCTGGGAAAAAGCGTCGGGGCGGTGTCGGCGGTCGTTATCATCGCGCTTGTCCCTTGGACTGTCCAGTTTTTTATCGCCCTGCCCAGGCTCTTGATTCCCGGCGCGGGCTTTTTGGCAATCTCGCTCGACGCGCTCCTGCTCAACTTTAACCGGAACAACCTTGTCTCGCTTTTGCCCTTTTACTGGACGGCGGCCTCCACATGGTTTGCCCTGCGCGGCGGCAGCGTGGAAAAAGGCCTAAAGTTCCTTCGAGCCGCCGTAATCGCCGATGTTACGATCCTGCTTGTCCTCTTCAGCATAGCCCGCACTGCCGACATCGAGATTTACCGGTGGCCTATCGTCATGGTAACGCTTTTTGCCGCCATCGTTTTTTTGCTCGTCATCGCCCTGATCTTTTCCATGCCGCCGCAGACAAAACTTCGGGTAAAGGAAATCTCGGCGGCGGTGGCGACCCTGCTCGCGCTTATCATCTTTTCCAGTTTTTTCTTTCTAGGCCCCATGCAACAGCGGGCGATAGGAAGGGGCGGCGGCCTTCTTGAGCCGCAGATGTTCAGCTTCGATTTTACCCAAACCTTGACGCTGGAATCGGAAATATCGATGAACAACGATCTTGTCTTCATCGTAAGAATGGACGGAATGCCCAGCAACCCCCTGTTGCGCCGCTCGGTAATGTCCGGCTATACCCACCGGGAGGGCTTTTTCCGGGTGGAAGAGTTCGACGAGCCGACCCACCCTCTGCGGCTGCCCAACGGACGGCGGCTGTTTTCGCCCCCGGAATACCGCGCAAGGCGGCAGGTAACGCAGGAATACTTTATCGTAAACTTTGACGGGTCGGCCTTTATCGGCATGAAGGACCCGGTGGCGATCAGCCCCTTTGAAACTTGGGACGCTTCCAGTTTTCGGATGGTCTATGCCGTGGACAGCATGGTGAGCGAGGCGGTTTTTGCCAACCTTGCCGCTTCCACGGCGGGCGGCTGGCCGACGGCGGCACAGCTTGGTTTAAGCCCAAGGGAGGCAGAGCTTTTGACCTACTACGGGGACAACGAGCGTTTGAGGGAGCTTGCCAGGGAGGTTACGGCGGGGCGCACCCATTATCTGGATAAAATCGTGGCGGTTTACACTTGGCTTAAGTTCGGGGATTTCCGCTACAGTTTGCGCCCCGGCATTGCGGCGGACGGAGACCAGCTTGCGCATTTTCTTTTTAACTCGCGCCGGGGCTACTGCTCGTACTTTGCAATGGCAATGGCGCTCATGCTGCGCTCCCTGGACATTCCCGCACGTGTGGCTACGGGCTTTTTTGTCGATCCGGGTTCCAATGTTTTCAATTATTTCCCCGTGCGGGCAGACATGGCGCACGCCTGGGTGGAAGTGCTTTTCCCGGACTACGGCTGGATCGAGTTCGACCCCACAACGGAAATTATGTCCGAAGACGAGGATTTTGAGTTTGGCGCCGGGACGGATGCGGAGCTTTTTGAACAGCTCATGCGGGAGATTTTAGAGAACCGGCACAACATGGTGGCCGTCGAGGGCTACCACGAGGAAGAGCCTCCTTCGGCTCTGGCAAATCTTGCCGCTTACACTGCCGACTTAATCAGAAACAACTTTGCATGGCTGTTTTTCGGTGCGCTGGCGGCGGTCTTTCTCTTTATCCGGTGCGCCCGCTATGTTTATGTTTACATGACGAAAAGCCCGCGCGGTCGCTCGGTGCGGCTTTCCAAACACGCCTGGCGGCGGCTGGCCTTGGCCGGCTTTAGGCGCGGCGGCGGCAACGCGGGGCTTTCCGACTCCGAGTGGGCGGCACAGGCGGACAATTATATAGAAGGAAGTTACGCAATGTACCAAGCGGCGGCGGCGGCGCGTTTTGCCAAAAATTATTCGGACGATGATTACAAAGCCCAGAGGGAAAACTACGCGCGGTTTTCCGCTTCTTACCGCGAAAAAGTGCCGCTGTGGCGGCGCATTGCCGCATGGCTTTGCCCCCCGCTGGCTCTGTTGCTCGGCCAAAGCGAGGCCGCCGTGGAAGCCCCCGGCGGGGAAGCTGACGGCGGGGCAACTCCTGTTGGCGCGGGCGTTGCAAAGGGTGGCTTGGCTCTTCTCTTGTTTTTCACTTTCGCTCTTTTTACAAACTCGCAAACGGCGGCGCAGGGTGTGCCGGGCGTGCAGGGGCTTCAATCGGTTGACTATCTGGGCATAAGCGCGGACGAGCTTTTTATGGAAGCTCTTGCCGCTGAACGCTCGGAGTTTTGGGAACGCGCCATCGATCTTTACCGGCAGGGTATCGCCCGTTATCCCGACGATCCGCGTTTTCCTTGGTACTTGGGCAATCTTTTTTACGGCCGCTCTCTTTTCAGCCTTGCCTGGGAGCAGTATCGTCTGGCGGAAAGCATTGTTCCTGACAGTCCCGTTATCTTGACCCGGCTGGGCAGGACGGCGAGTGCGCTCAACTGGAACCATGTTGCCGTTGACTACTATGAACGCGCTCTTGCGATTAACCCTTCCAGCCGGGAGGTGATTAACTCGTTGGGCTGGATGTATTTTAAGGTGCACAGGCTTAACGACGGCCACCGGCTTTTGCACTCCGCCTTGGATCAGTTCGGCGCAAGCGCGGATTTTTCCATGACTTTGGGCACGATTTACTCTGCCATGCACAATTACGAGCAGGCGCAGTATTGGTATATGCAGGCGATTTCCCTGGGGCAAAGGCTGGGCGACCGTTCCTTTGTTTCGGTGGCTTGGTACAATCTTTCAATTTTGGAAACGACTTTCCACAATTTCGGGCTTGCTTTTGACGCGGCTAGTGCTTCGGTAAGGTACCGGGACCGTGCCACGGGCAGGATTGCCTTGGGCGAAATGTATTCGCGCAAGTTGGATTTGCGGCAGGCTCAGCGTGAGCACACGGCGGCTTTTGAATGGGACGGCTCTCCTTTGGCGAAGCTGAATCTTGCGCAGACTTACTTGGCATCGGGGCTTTTGGAGGAGGCGCGGGTTTACGCGCACGCCTGTCTTGGGAACAGCGATCATTCATGGATGCGGAATTTCGGCATAGACCCGAACCGCTACTTGCGCGATGTGCACCGGGTGCTTTACAGGACGTATCAGGCTCTTGCCAATGCGGAGCGTATGACTCCGTGGTCGAGGCCGAGTGAAAGGATTAGCTCGCATTTTAGGCAGGTTTCGCACAATTTTAGGTACAGGGTGCACCGGGAGCTTTTTCATAAGTACGCGCTTGCAGCGGCCGACGCTTACGGGGCGGCGCTTATGGAAAACGGCGATCCTTCGATTAGTTCGTTCATGCAGTATTTTCACGCATTCCGAAGTCATCCCCGCCGGGCGATCAACTATTTAAGGAGCGCGCGCGATCTTGAGGTGGCGATTATCCCGGCTTCGGCGGCGACTTTCCAGCTTGAAGAGGGGGTATTGACGAACAATCTGCGGTTGATCGAAAGCGCCCGCGCCGGTTTTGATCCGCTTTGGGAAAGGCGCGAGATTGCGCAGAGTCTTGCGGAGATTGCGAAGCGCACGCGGCGGGAAAGGTCGCAGGCGGCGGCCGAGGAGCTTTTTGCCTTGAACCGGGGCGCGTTGCGGATGGCGGGCATTGCCCTGCCTGTTGACGTGAACATTTCTTTTCCTGTGGGAAGGTCGGGGCGTAACGAAAGGGTCTTTTTGAGGGCGCTTTCAAGGGCTGGTTTTGACAGTTCGCCGCGCATTGACCCCCGGTTCAGTATGTATTTGCAGATAAACGGCACGGCGGCGATGGGCTACTCGATTCATGCGGAAATTATCGACAGCAAGGGCGAGGCCGAAGCGGTACGCCGCACTTTCCCCCTGCAATCTTTCGCCCGTGCGGATATTTACAGCTTTGTCCGCGACTTCGGCCGGGTTGTCTCCAGGGTGGAAATCTAGGGGGCGGCGGTTCCCGGTTGGGCGAAGCTCGAAAAGAAAGTCTCACACCAAGGCACGAAGTTTTGCTTCGGGAGGTGCTTTGCGAGTAAGCTACGGCCGGGCAACACTGTTTCCGAGCTTGGGAGTGAAAACCAGCGAGCGGCTGTCCAGCGAGCAAGCTTCTGCCGGCCACAGGGCGGGGAATTTCTACCACGGAGGAAGTCTCACACGGAGGCACAAAGGCACAAAGTTTTGCTTTGGGAGCGGCTGTAAGCGAGAAAGCCACGGCCGGGCAACACTGTTTCCGAGCTTGGGAGTGAAAACCAGCGAGCGGCTGTCCAGCGAGCAAGCTTCTGCCGGCGGCCGGGCAGGGAATTTCCACCACGGAGGAAGTCTCACACGGAGGCACAAAGGCACGGAGTTTTGCTTTGGGAGCTACTGCCAGCGCGGAAGCCCCGGCGAGTGCCCCTGTTTCCGGCTTTCGAGCGAAAACCAGTGAGCGGCTGTCTGGGGAGAAAGCCCCTGCCGGCGACAAAGCGAGGAATTTCACCACTGAGCACACGAAGGCACGAAGTTTTGCTTTGCGGGCGGATGCTTGGCGAGTAAGCCCTGGCGAATCCAAGCCTTGTTTGTGGGCTTGGGAGAATTTCACACGGAGGAAGGCACGGAGTTTTGCTTTGTGAGCCGCAACCCGGCAAGGAAGCCCTGCCGGCGGCTAACGCAGCCGGAAACCCACGCCTACCGTTATGTCAACGCCGTGGCCAAGGCGGGCGTTGTCGTAATTTATTCTACGGTCGTAGTGAAAATTGCCTCCGGGGAAAAAAATTTCGTCTAGGTCTATAATGCTGTTTTCCCAGCGGTTTCTAAGCCTTATGCCGTAGGTTACCGTGCTGCGAAGAAACATCCCTTGGGCAAGGGCAAAATCCATGCCGCCGCCAAGCCGGAACCACAGGGCGCTAAGGTAGAAGGGGTTAAGACTTAAATCGCGGGCTGTGGTGATATTAACAAATTCCGGTCGGCCAAGAAGCCCTGAAAGGACAAGCCGGTAGGCTATGCCGGCAAGAGGAAACACGGTTATCGCCGGGGAAAGCTCTATTGGGAACTTGCCCAAAAGGGCGAACTCCAGCCCGCTGGGACTTGTTGCAGGGGGAAATTCGAGCGCGTTTTCATTGCTGCCCCTAGCGGAGCCGGTGCTGGTAAAGTGGCCTATCGAAAGTTGGACAAAGTGGGCGTCGAAAAAGATCGAAGATGCCCGGCCAGTGTAAGACTCATGCCTGTAAAGATCGCGTCTGTAAAGTTCGCCGCCGCGATCCTGGGTTTCGCTGCCGGAGACCCCGCCGCCGAAATCGCTGATCA
>WRKI01000330.1 GCA_009778155.1 Spirochaetota bacterium | reverse complement strand
CCGACCTGCCCTCCCGGCTTGTCCCCGCAGTTTTGCCTAACGTGGATATGGCCTTAACCTTCGGTGAAAACACCGTAAGCCACACCGCAGGCAACCAATCCCGCAGCGGAACCTACAGAATAGTCGGCAGCAGCATCGAAATCACATTTGACAACGGCAACGAAGCGACTGCAACTTTAGGCTCCGGCAATGAATACATCGAGTTCGAGGGCTTCCGTTACTTCCCCCGATAACCCCCGGCCCCTGCCGCCCCAGCGGCGGCCGGCAGGGGGTTTCTCGCTGGACAACGGCTCTCAATCCCCTGCCCCCGGCCGTTTAGCGGAGAAACCCCTCGATAAATTGGCAGGCGTTTTCCAGACCGGCTTCGGCGGAGATCAACTCGCCAAGGGCGGCGGCCTTTTCCTTGTACGACGGGTTGCTTACAAGATCGGTAACTTTTTTTTCAAGCTCCCCTCTTGTGCAGCCCTTGATTTTTATCCCCCCAGGGCCAATCCCAAGCTCCTTCACCCGCCAGGCCCAGTAAGGCTGGTCAAGCAAAAGCGGGACAACAGCCTGCGGCCTGCCGCTTCGCGCCGCGCTGTGAGTTGTGCCGGCGCCGCCGTGGTGGATAATCGCATCGCAATGCGGGAAAATATGACAGTGCGGAATAGGGCTTTCCATGCGGTAAAAATTATCCGCGCCGTTAATCGTCGCGCCGGTATTCCACCAGCCGCAGGCCACAGCCAGCTTGTAGCCACGCTCGCGGCAAATGTCGAAAAGCATTTCGGCAAAAACATCCCGCTCTGCCGCATAACAACTGCCCAGCGAAAACCAGACCGTCGGGCGGCTGTCTTTTTTTATGAAAGCCACCAGCTTTTCAAGCTCCGCAGAATCGTAGGGAAAATCATCGTTAAAACAATAGCCGCCAATCTCCCACTTGTACTGCCACTCACTGTCAACACTGCCAAGATGCCGCGAGTACATAAGATAGTTGCTGGCCGCGTTTGCCGGGGCATGATGCCCAAGCTCCTTTACCTTGGGCATACCAAGCGCCACTCTGTGCCTGTTAAGCTCCTTTTTCGCCATGTAGTTAAGCCCGATGTTCAACAGCTTCCATAGAAAGGCCGGCGTGAAAACAGGATGCCGGGCAGGCCAGGGGAAAACCGGCGGCGGAATGTTGCGCCCCGGTATAAAAGGCCCGTAAGCGGTGCGGATGCAGGGCTTGCCGCAATACTCGCCGACGCTTACGGCGGCAAACTCGGTGTTTGCCGCCACCATTAAATCGTGTTCTTGCAACAAGGGGACAAGCTCGTTGAACTGGCTTGCGATAACCCTTTGCGTCCAGTCCAAAAGGTTTTTTGTGTGCGTCTTGCCCTGAATCAACCCGGCGATGTCGTCCATCGCTTGCAGAACATAGTTTAGGCCGGACTCCCTGCCCTCTTTTTCAAAAATGCGGGGGATGCTCAAAGTGATTTCGTGCCCGCGTTTTTTCAGTTCGCCGGCCAGCCGTATATACGGGTAAACATCCCCCACAGAACCCCTTGTTACAAGAAGGATTTTCATGCAACGTCCGCTTTTTTAAGCTGGCCGTCTGAATCTTTCAGAATGCCGTCCTGCCGCAGTTTTCTGGTGTCAATCCTGTACTTCGCCTCAAGCCGCTGCAAAATCTCCTCGCTAATCACGACCGGAAACTCCTCGTTCAGCTTTTTCGTCTCTTTGTTCCCGCTGCGGAGCATGGAAATCATCCGGCGGGGGTTAAAGTTGATCGAGGTCATCATCCAGCAGCCGTGGGTGCACCAGCAGTTCGCCTTGTACCCATACCCGATAGCTTCGATTTCTTTTTTCATCGCTTCGCTATTCATAATGGCCTGCACGTCGCAGTTGTAGTCCATGACGTTGCCCAAAGGCTCGCGCATCTCGCAGGCGCGGAAACGCCCGTCGTAATCGACAACCAAGGTTGTCTCCCCGGCAGTGCAGTCCATTTCCCACGAGGTCGGCTTTTCGATGTTTTTTGCGCGAAGGTTGTACATCGCCCGCATAAGGCCGACGTAGAAAGACTTCACAATGCTACGCTTGATAAAGTTGCTTATGCCGGCGCCTATGCGCTTGGCGTAAAGCAGGTAATAGGGCGCGATTCTGTCCTGAATCTCGCGCAGGGATTTTTCCGTAAGGATTTTTACGCCGGCTTCCCTAGTGTTGCCACGGGCGGCTTCTATCGTGTGGGTGCTGATGTTAAAGCGGCCGTAAACCCAGGTTACAAAGTCTGTGATTTCCTTCACGTTGTATTTTGTGATGATTGTCGCGACGTTTTTGATAACCATGCTGTCGTTGCCAAAGTGCTCGTCAATCCTTTTGAGCGCGGCAGCCGCCGTGTAAAAGCTGACGATGCCACGTTGCGCATCATGCGTGTCGCCGAAGCCGTCCAGCGAGACGCTGACGGTAATGATAAGGTCGGGGCAGCTTTTGCGCAGCCGGCCTATCCATTCGATTAGCCGGTCGGTTTTTATCGCGTTGGTCGGGAAGTTTACATCGGTAATGCCGTTGTTGTTGTAAAACATCTCGATAATTTCCGGCAGGTCTTCGCGCATGGTAGGCTCCCCGCCGGAAAGCAAGAGGCGTTTGAAGCTGCCGGCGCTTTCTGAAAGTTTTTTTATTTCTGAAGTGGGCAGGTCTTCGTTTTTTTTCGCCATATCGTCCGCATAAAAACACATAGCGCACTTTGCGTTGCACTTGCCGGTGGTAAACAAAATTACCGTCTCAAGCTCCCGTTTGCCGCCAATGGCGTTAAAGGAACTGCCTTTACGTTTCTTCGTCATTTTTCCTCTTTCCTCCTAGAATCTTCTAAATGTATAGCCCAATGCGAGCCTTATATGGAAGCCGTTGGACATACCCCGCAGCTCTTCCTGCCAAAAATCCCGCATCCGCCGTTCATAGCGGCTGGGCAGTTTGAAGCCATAAAGAGCCTCGCCGCGCACAAACAAGCTTTCTGTAATTTGCCTGTCCACGCCCACGCCGAAGCGTATCCACAGCGAGTTCCAAAACTCACCGACTGTAGGCATATCATACCCCATATTGGCTATATACTGAAAGTCCCTTCTCATGTTGTCGTCAAAATCAGCAAGAGCGATTTGCCCGTCAATACCCAAAAGCGGGAAGATTGTCCAGCCCTGAGCGATTTCAAAGGGATATCTTAAAAAGATAGCCAAGTTCAACTGGGTAAAATTGAAGCTGTGCTCCTCTTCCCCCAGAAGGTCCGGGGCGATATTCGGCATATAGGGGATGGCCACCGTGTGCCTTACCCGGTTAAAGATAACGGCCGCGCTTGCCGTAACAAAGGTTGCGTCAAAAAAACCGAATAAACCCCAGCCCGTGGCAAGTTCCCTTGTGTCAAAAAGCCCTTGGCGCATCGCGTCCTGGGTGGCCTCCGTCGGCCCCATCACCCCGTGGGGCGGCTGAAAGTCCATCCCCGTGTAATCGCGAAATTGCTCTCTAAGGCGGGCGTCGTTCCAGTGCACGTTAAAGAGAGCGCCGCCGCCGGCGCTAAGGCTTACCCTTGGCAACCATTGGGGCAGGGTGAAGGTTATCGTTCTAGGCTCCGTCTCGCCGGCTGCGGCAGGGGCGGGCGGCGGCGGCTCGACGCTTACGGCCGGGGCTTGCGCGTCAGGCGCAGCCTGTTCAACCTCTTCGTAGGGAAGCGCGTCGTTCTGGCTTGGCTCTTGGGCGAAAAGCAAGGCGGAAGCGCAAAAACAAAAAAGTATTGCCAGTGTTTTTTTCATTTTTATCACCCCGTGTACCCTACCAAGAACAGCCTTCTAAGCTGCGTCATTATGTCTGCCGGCAGGTTCAAATGGTTCACGAGATAATATTCGATTGCCTCGTCGTTGGTCGGGTTCCCGCCGGGGTGCATATCCCGGATAGCGTCAATGGCGAACTCTATCCATTGGGGGTAAACCGAAAGAAGGGGGCGTATCTTTTCGCCGGCATCCCGCGCGAAGTTCGCAAGATACTGATCGCTTCTAAGGGCAAGCCAGCGCATATTGAGCAGGGTTTCGTCTATGGCAGCGTTTACAGCCGCCGGCGTGGGCATATTGGCCAGCGCGTACTCTCTTGCCGTAAACAGCGATTCGCCGTGGTTGTTTACCCTGTCTTCTATAATTGCCGCCATAAGCCCGGGGGTTACCGAATGGGCAAGGGCGGCTCTGGCCGGCATTTCTCCTGCCCCGCCGGGGGTCTCGTCATGCAGTATCAAAAGCTGTTGCGCGCCGGCTCTTTGGATTATCATGTTTCTTTGGACATCCTGCACAATAAAGGGCACGACCGGGTGGAAGCGTCTTTGCACGAACTCTCTTGAAAGCATGAAGTTGTGGACAATACTGTGCCTGTCCACGCCCAGCGCCATTAAAAGCAGCATACTGGCCATGCCCGCCCTGTCTTTCCCGGCGGAACAATGGAACAAAAGCGGCGTTCCGTTGGCGTACAGAAGGGCTTCAAAAAATGAGCCAAAAGCCACGGCTGCCGCATCGCTTTGGATAAATGTCGCATAGTTTAACGCCATTTGGTGAACAACGGCGGCCGGGTTTGGAAAATCGGCGGTTCCCTGTATAACCTCGAAATAGTCGATTACTATCTCGTAGTCCCGAATGCCCGTAGACGGCCTTGCGTTGTCCCTGTCCCAGACCTGAACGTGGCCGGGAAGCCTGCTTGGGGCGTTTTCCCGCTCGCTACGGCCAAGGCTGAAGGCAATGGCCGCCGGGTTGTGGTGGGCGGGCGGCATGGCGAATGTAAAAGGCGTGTTTACATGGTTTACGGGCGACAGGGTGGAGCGTAAGTCCACCACCGTCCGTATGCCCATGCCGCCATCCCCGAAGAGGAAGTCCACGTCGCGGGGGGTGAGCATACTCAGTTCCCCGGAGCGGACTATCACGCCGGGGCGTATTGCCCGGCCGCCTGCGCCAACAAGCCCGCTTTGGCCTAGGTCGCGGGCGTTAAAAGCCCCGGCAAGGGGCAACAGTCCGTTCCTTGCGCTTGGCGGCTCCGGCTCGAAGCCGTCGTGGCACGCGCCGAAAACGGTCAAAGCGGCTGCCAGCGCGGCGAAATAAATGGTTTTGGGTTTGCTGTACAAATGTCTCATATATCTATAATAACTAGACGAAATGCGTTTGTCAATCTAATCGATAAACTTTTTCGATTTTTTTTGCAAAAAGCCAGCCACCGGCAGTTTGTAGGGAAACACTGATTAGCGTCGAGTTAATCAGCGTTTCCCAAACTCCCCTATAATTTTCCGAAAGTGTAACCCAAGGCAAGTCTTGCATGGAAACCGTTGGACATTCCGCGCAACTCGTCCTGCCAGTAATCCGCCATGCGTCTTTCGTAACGGCTGGGCAGTTTAACCCCGTAAAGAAGCTCGCCGCGCAGGAACAGGTTATCCGAAATAGCCCTGTCAACCCCTGCTCCTAAACGCAGCCACATGGAGTTCCAAAAAGCCGCTATAGAAGGCGCGTCGCCGCCAGCCCCGCGAACTGTATCAAAGTTTTCTCGCATGGAGCTGTCGAAGCTGCCAAGAGCGATTTGCCAGTCGGCACCCAAAAGGGGGAAAACCGACCAACCCGGCGAGACCTCAAAGGGATATTTTAGAAAAACCCCCAGGTTTAACTGTGTAAAGTTGGATGTGCGAGTCTCTTCCCCGTCCAAGCCCGGCAAAAAGGGGTGATCGGGTATAGCCACGGTGTGCTGCACACGGTTAAAAACGAGAGCCGCGCTTGTCATGACAAAGGTTGCGTCAAAAAAGCCGAAGATGCCTCCGCCGGTGGTAAGCTCTCTTGCTTCAAAAAGTCCGTTGCTCATAGCCTTGAGGGTATCCGCCGTCGGAAAGCCCGGCAAAAGAGTTCCCTCCGGCGCAGGCGGCGGCGCGGGCATAAATCCCCCCGTGTAATCCCTGAACTGCTCCCTAAGCCGGGCGTCGCTCCAGTGGATGTTAAACAGCCCTCCGCCGCCGGCGCTAAGGTTTAACGGCGGCAGCCAGTCCGGCAGTGCGAAAAGGGGCGCGGAAATGCAAAAAGTGGCGATTATCGCAAGTGTTTTTTTCATTTTAGTTACTCCTAATGCCTGTTGTTTGAAGCCAAAAGTCCAAAGGCTCCCCGGCAACCGCTAAAAAAGCCAAAGCGGCTATTGGCCCGTCAAAAATAAGTTTCACGTTGCTGTACAAGTTGCTCATACATCTAAAATAACTAGACAAAACGCATTCGTCAATCTAATCGATGAACTTTTTCGATTTTTTTACAAAATGCCCGCGTAAGGGCGGGGTTTGATTGTTTTGCGCGGAAATAAGCGATTTAAGCTAAAAAGCGGAATGTAGCGCGGGCGGCCGCGCCGGCAAGGCTGGGGCGCGGCACAAGCGGGCGGCCGCGCACAAAAGGCCTTGTAATAAACCATGCTGCAACCTTGTCTATGGCCCCGGTAAAAACAAGGCACTGGCCTAGAATGTAAAAAACAATGATCATCATGGGAGCGAAATGCCCCATAGACCCCGCCCAAACTGCCCCTGGAGTCATAATGCCGAATACGATTAACAGCATAAAAAACAAAAGATTAGTCCATGATGTATTTACCGTTAGCCATATCCAAATGGTAAAAACAATAACGGCAAGCGCCCTTACCCCCTGTTCCGTCAAGCCGTTTTCCGGACGCACGCCGAAGAGTATGGCTGATCCGAACACAATGCCAACTAAAAAATAGAAAGCGGTCGATTTAAAAAACTGAACATTTGCTTTTTCCGCCATACCCCCACCTTTAGAAATAACACTGGCAACTTGTAAAAACCGAAGTCTTTAGAGCTTCCCTATATGTTAAAGATGGCGACAAACATTTCATTAACTATGTTGTCCAATAAGGGGAATATTTTGCGTAAAATTGATCTAAAGCCGCCCGGCTACGCTTAATCCCTGCACAGCGTAGCCGGGGTTGTTTCGCTAGTATTCGGTGGGCATTTTTTCCAGCTCTTGCAGGCTGAAAACGGGGCCGTCAACACAAACGTATTTGTGGCCAATGTTGCATTTGCCACAGTTGCCGACACCGCAAGTCATTCGCATCTCAAGAGTCGTGTAAATTCGATCAAGAGGCATACCCATTTCGATAAGTTTTTGGGAGACAAACTTGATCATGATAGGCGGGCCGCACAAAACCGCATAAGTTTTGTTAAAATCAAAAGACATTTCGGCAACAAGATTGTGCGGGAACCCCACCCGTTCATTCCAACCCGGCTCCGGCTTGTCAATAGTAAGAGTCAACTCCGTATCTTTGATTTTGCGCCACTGTTCGTATTCGCGGAAAAAGATAAAATCCGCAGATGAACGGGCCGCTAACAACATTTGAATCTTGCCGTATTTGCTCCTGTTTACTTCCTCGAAGACATAAGTAATAAGAGGGCGCAGAGGCGCAAGCCCAAGACCGCCGGCAATGTAAAAAATGTCATTGCCTTGGAACAGATCAACAGGAAAAGTATTGCCAAAAGGCCCGCGTATGAAGGCCGAATCGCCGGGTTTAAGGGCGTGGATCGCGTTGGTCAGTTTGCCCGTCCGCTTTATCGTAAGCTCTATCGTGTCATTTCTAAGAGGGTTCGAAGCAAAACCGAAAGGAGCCTCGCCAATGCCGGGAATTGAAAATTCGACAAACTGGCCGGGCATAAAATCGATTTTTTTGCCCTTTGCAAACTTCAACACATACGTTTTAATGTCGAGGTCTGAACTTGTTTCCTGAATTACTTCCAGTATTTCAGCCTTCAACGGCAAATAAGGATTCTCGTTCACTTTAAGCCCTCCATTATTTCTTCGGCAACAGTTTTGATATTAACGCCAGCCGGGCAAGCCCTTAAACACCTGCCGCAACCCGTGCAGGCCACCGAGCCAAAGTTTTTCTTGACATATAAATATTTGTGCGCAATCCGCTGGCGGTAACGATCGTGTTTTTCCTCCCTGGGGTTGTGTCCCGAAGCGTGTAACGTGAACTTTGGAAACATACAACTGTCCCAGTTTCTGTAACGGCTTGCGCAACCACCTTCGTCAACATCCTTAAAACCAAAACAGTGGCAGGTCGGGCAAATGTAAGTGCACATACCGCAACCCTGACAAGTTTCAACAATGTTTTCCCACTCGATTTTAGCGAACAAATCTTCTTCCGTAGTGTCTATCGAAAGCGTTTTCGCCGGGGCAAATGTTCTGGGCGTGTTTTCAAAACTTTCGATGCCCTTGATATACGGCTTGAAAGCTTCTCTGCCTTTTTCGGAAACATAAGCAACCTCGTAAGACTCACCTTTCATTTCCAAAAAAAGATCGCACTTGTCGCAAAAGCCCATGTCGGTTTCACGCTCGTCGCAGAAGCAGCCGGGTTTTTTGTCCTTGCAGCCAAGGCCGATAAGCAAGGTATTGTCGTAACGCTCTTGGAAATACGGGTCTTTGAACTTGCCCTGTGTAAAAACCTTTTTCATGATCTCCAGCGCCTCAAGATCGCAAGGGCGCGCGCCGAACAAAACAAATTGTTCTTTGGAAATTTCAGCTTCAGCCTCGCCGTCTTTGAAGGTGATTATTTTTTCGCACTTGGGAAAGAAAATTTCCTTGGGCGATTTGTATGGAAGATTGTCGTCAAACACAATATCATCGACATTCGCCACCGGCAGGTAATCGAGTTTTTTCCCGTTCATTGCCGGGGCGAAAAGGGTTCTTTGTTTAAGAAACCCGTTGAGCATATTTTTCACATTATCTTTCGACACTGTTATTCCGGGATTAGCCATGATTCCCTCCACCTAGAAAGCCGATCTCTTTGTCGTCAAACTTGTTTGTAAGCAAAGCAGGTTTTTGATCCGCATCCATACCCGCATTATAACCGTACAATTCCTCGATAAAACCAGAGACATTTTTTATTATGTAAAACAGATTGACATCGGATTGGCAGGAAGCTTCACAGGCACCGCACTCGATGCAACGCCCGGCAAGATGCATAATACGGCCAATATGGAAGGTCATTTTAGTTCCCTCATCGATAGAGGCCGGCTGCCAGTCCGTAATATCACGCTCTATAAAACATTCTTTGCAGTAACACCCGTAACAGGCCTGGCGACAAGCGTAACATAAAATACATTTTTTAACCTCTTTTTTGAACCGCTCAAAGTTCTCCGCAAGGTCGTCGCCTTTGGCTTCTGTTTTTGCTATGTTAAGCCCGTCCACCCGGTCGTCTTTCACATATTCGTCGTAAACAGGCGGCTTGCGCACAGTACACTCTGCGCACCCGGGGCGCGGCTTGCCGTTTTCGTCCACCATTCCCATACAGTCAACGCCAATTATGTAAACATTTTCCCGCTTCAACTGTTGTTCCGTTATGTACTGCACGATAGCGCGGACATCGCAGGGCTTTGCCAGTATCCCGGCCTTTTTCCCCAAGCCGTGAAGATAAGGCGCAATGTTTTGGTAACACCTGTCACCCCACTCAATATTTTGCGCGTCCGAAGGCTGTTTTGCAAAATACGGCACCTGCATATCGTTTATGCCGCCGCCCTTGTATGCGATAATCAAATCAAGTTCTTTGCTTTCAAGGAGCTTGCCGCAAAGCGCTCGTATGTTTTTTGTCATTTCTTCGTATATCATTGAGCTTACGCCTCCTTATTTCCCGCCGCTTGAAAGCATCTTGTTAGGCCCGAGTTTTTTAACATTATCGGTTACTTGTTTTATAACCTCGGCAAAACGCCCGCCTTCCGATGCGGAAACCCATGTGAACTGAATGCGATCGGGGTCTATGCCGCAGGCGGACAGCAGTTTTTTTAGTACCACGAAACGCCTGCGGGCGAATAAGTTACCCGACAAATAGTGGCAATCGCCGGGATGGCAACCAGACACCATCACTCCATCCGCGCCTTCCATAAGTGCTTTGATAATGTAAATCGGGTTGATGCGCCCGGAACATGGCACTCTTATTACGCGAATGTTTGGCGGGTACTGCAAACGGCTAGTCCCCGCAAGGTCGGCCCCGGCGTATGAACACCAGTTGCACAGAAAGGCGATTATTTTAGGCTCATAGCTTTCACTGTTTTCCAACTTTGGCTCCTTTTACATCACACTACGCTACGGCGCAATAAGTATTCGATTTCGGATATAACCTGTTTGTCCGAGAATCCGCTAACGTCAATGGCTCCGCACCTGCAAGTTGCCGAACAAGTTCCGCAGCCCTTGCACAAAACATCGTTTACAACGGCACGCCGGACAGTGCCGCCCCTTACAGGAACATCCTGTACTTCAATGGCGTTGTAAGCGCAGACTTGTTCGCAAGCGCCGCAGGCCACGCACAGATCGACATCTATAGTAGCGATAGTGCCTTCAGTTTCAAGCTGATCTTTGGAAATTACAGTCGCGGCTCTCCCCGCCGATGCCCTTCCCTGGATTATGCTTTCTTTGATCGATTTTGGCGAATGAGCCAAGCCGCACAGGTAAACACCCTCCGTAGCAAAATCGACAGGGCGCAGTTTGACGTGCGCTTCAAGGAAAAAGTTTTCCTGATTCATCGGCACTTTGAACATCTGCGCAATGTGTTTGTTGTTTTCCGCATCCGGCACTATCGCCGAAGAAAGCACAAGCATATCCGCTTCCAATACGATGTCTTTCCCAAGAACCGGCTCGAAGACGCTTACTTTAAGATTGCCGCCGGCAATTTCCGCTTTCGGCTTGCTCTCCACGTTGTATCGTACAAACTTTACGCCCTTCCTGCGGGCTTCCCTGTAGTTAAGCTCGTCAAGACCGTAGGTTCTTACATCGCGATACAAAATCGTAACATCGGTTTCTTTGCACGAATCTTTCAATAGGAGTGCATTTTTAACCGCCTGGTTGCAGCAAACACGGCTGCAATACTGGCGATCCCCTTCGCGGGAGCCTACGCACTGTATCATGAGAACTTTTTTTCCAGCCAGATCGTTAAACCCGGCTTGCGCGTGTTTTTCAAACTCAAGCATTGTTACGACACGCTCGTCGCTTCCGTACAAGTACTCGTCAGGCTTTCGCTCGTTTGCACCTACCGCCACGATAACAGCGCCGTGTTCAATTTCGCAGGTCATGTCGCCGGTTTTAAGCGTCGTTTTGTAATTACCGACATAACCTTCCGTTGACTGCGCGGTCGTGTTAAGGTAGAGCTTTATAAGCGGGTTTTTGCTTACCCGGCTTATCAGATCGTTCAAGTATGGAAACACCGGCCTGCCGAGATTGCTTGTCGTAACCATAGCGGCGTTCCCGCCAAGCGCACCTGTCCGCTCGATCAAATGCACCGGGTAACCCATATCGACAATGTCAAGAGCCGCAGACATTCCCGCCGCGCCCCCGCCAATGACAAGCGCACTTTTTATAACATTGATCTTTTTGCGGGTCAACTGTTTCGCATAAGTTACCTTGCCCACAGCCATTCGCATAAGCTCTTTCGCTTTGAAAGTCGCTATGTCGTTGTTGTCCATGTGCACCCACGAACATTGGTCGCGTATATTGGCCATCGCAAACAAGTACGGGTTTAACCCGGCTTTAACAAGAACGCCTTGAAACAGCGGCTCGTGAGTGCGCGGCGTACAAGATGCTACGACCACTCTGTTGATCCCGTGTTCGGCGATCTTGTCGGCGATTATTTTTTGCGCGTCCACCGAACAGGTGTAAAGGAACTGCTCGGAGTGTACGACAAAGGGCAGGGTTTTGGCATATTCCACGGCATCTTCGATAGACAAATACCCGCCAATGTTTACACCGCAATGACAAAGGAATACGCCGATTTTAATCGGTTCTTTTGAAACATCCCGCATTGGCGGAAGCGGCTCTTCCTTGAAAAACTGGCTGTAATCCCTGTACAGGTCCACTTCACGCGATTGGGCGACCTTCGCCGCCGACGATGCGGCGGCACTCGCTTCGATTACCGTTTCGGGAATGTCTTTCGGGCCGGCGGCCACCCCGCAGGCGTAAACGCCGGCTTTGCTCGTAACGGGCGAGTTGAACTCGTTAGACCAAATAAAGCCGAACTTGTCGGTTTTGACACCTGTTTGCGACAGAAGTTTTACGTTTTCGGCCTGGGGCTTCATCCCCACGGAAAGTACGACTATGTCGTATTCTGCCGTAGTGCCTTTGCCGTCTTCTGTAACATACTGTAGCGCAAGACGTTTGTTTTCGGGGTTTTCCTCAATTTTTCCTATACGGCTGCGGATAAAACCAATGTTGTACTTGCTTTTTGCCGAATCGATGTATTTGTCAAAATCCTTGCCAAAGGCTCGCATATCCATGTAGTAAATATCGATGTCCTTAACAGAGGGCAGATGCTCTTTTGTTATCATTGCTTCTTTGATGGCGTACATACAGCAGACAGACGAGCAGTAGTCGTTTCCGCACTGGCTATCCCTTGAGCCTACGCACTGAATAAAGGCGATGCGCTCCGGCTCCCGGTTGTCGGAAGGTCTCTGCACATGGCCTGCGTAGGGGCCGCCAGCCGATAAAATACGCTCGTATTCAAGGCTTGTAACAACATCCTTGTAACGCTCGTAACCGTATTCTGCCGGGATTTCTTTCGTGGCATCATAGCCAGAGGAAAATACAACCGACGCTATCGGAATTTCTACGATTGTTTCAGTCTGATCATGGCGCACCGATTTCGCCTGACAAGCCTTTTCACAAAGTTTGCATTCACAGCAAATAGAACATTCGACACAGCGGTTAGCCTCTTCCAAGGCGGCCTCTTCGGTGAATCCTGTTTCAACCTCGTCAAAGGTAGTCGTGCGCCGCTTTATGTCGATAACCGGCATATTCGCACGCGGACTGCGTGTAAGACTGCGTGTGTCTATATCTTCGATTTTTGTTTGCGGCAACACAAAAACATCAATAGGAAGATCGATGCCTTCCAGATAATTGATGATAGCTTTTGCCGCGCGGTTTCCGTCGGCTATGGCTTCTATCATTGTCGCAGGGCCGCGCATACAGTCGCCACCGGTAAACACGCCTTCCATGTTGGTTTGGGCGTTTTTTTTGTCGTATATTACATCGCCCCTTTCGTTGAAAATATCGATGCCCGCGCCGAGCAGTTTTTCACGCTCGGGGTGCTGGCCGATTGCGCGTATTATACAGTCCGCTTCTATAAGAAAGTCGCTTCCGGCAACAGGCTCCGGCCGGCGGCGGCCGCTTGCGTCCTTTTTACCAAGTTTGTTTTTTACGCATTTTAGCCCGGCGACCCGGCCGTCTTTTACAAGCACTGAAGCAGGGGCTGTCAAGTACATGAACTTAACACCCTCTTCCATTGCGTGTTCCACTTCCCATTTGTTGGCCGGCATTTCGTTTTCCGAGCGCCGGTAAACAACAGTAACATCGCAACCGAGCCGCACCGATGACCGGGCGGCATCCATAGCGACATTCCCGCCGCCAATGACAAGGACTTTTTTGCCGGGCTGCGTCATGTCCCCCATGTTGAGTTTGTACAAAAAATCCACAGACGAGATCGAACCTTGGGCATCCTCGCCTTCGATTCCAAGTTTAAGGTCTTTGTGCGCACCCACGGCAACGTAAATCGCCTTGTAGCCTTCGCTTTTAAGCTGTTCCAAAGTGAAGTCTTTGCCGACAGCTTTGTTGAGCTTTATCTCGACACCCATGTCTTCTATCATTTTTATTTCTTCGAGCAAGACATTTTTGTTAAGCCTGTAGTCGGGAATGCCAACTTTAAGCATACCCCCGGCGACGGAAAGCGCTTCAAACACGGTTACCTTGTAGCCCTCTGTCGCAAGTTTGTACGCGCAGTTCAAGCCAGAAGGCCCCGCCCCTATGACGGCGATTTTAACATCTTTCGCTTCGCCTTTAATCTCGATAGCTTTGACATTTCCCTGTTCTTTAACTTTGTCAGCGACAAATCTTTTTAAGGCGCAGATCGAAATTGGCTGTTCCACAAAACACCGCGAACAACTTGTCTCGCAAGGGTGGAAACATACCCGGCCAAGCACTCCCGCAAAGGGTGTCGTGCGTCGAATAACGTCAAGGGCTTCCTCGTATTTGCCAACCCCTGCAAGCGTTACATAAGCGTGAGCGTCAAGGTTTGCCGGGCATTCGTACTTACAAGGCGATGTTCCTTTTTTGTCGATAACGGCCTTGTTAGGCACAGCCTGCGGGAAAGGTTTGTAAACCGCTTTTCGCTCGCCTATACCCATGTCAAATTCGGCTTTTTGTTTTACGGGGCAAACGTCAAAACAGTCGTTGCAACCCTTGCAGGATTCTTCGTCGATATACCTCGGCTTGCGTCGTATGACGGCCGTCATATCCGGGGCCTCGCCTTTAATTTCAAGAACTTCGCTGTATGACAGAGTTTTTACCATAGGGTGATTGAAACAATCCGTTACCTTTGGGGCAAGTATGCAGGCGGAGCAGTCGTTGGTCGGAAAGGTTTTGTCAAGCTGCGCCATTCTGCCGCCGATAGACGGGGTAGATTCAACTAAAAATACCGGCACTCCCATTTCGGCCAAATCATGGGAGGCCTGGATTCCGGCGATTCCGCCGCCTACAACCATTACGGGTTTTTTCACGACAAGGCCTCCTTGATTTTTTTAAGCCTTTCGCGTTTAAGCTCGTCGTCAAATTTGTGCACGCTTTCAAGCAGGGATTTTTTCCGGTAACCCTTTTCGATTGCGATTTCCCTAAGTGCGCGAACTATGTCGGCAAAACGCACATCCTGCGGGCAGTGGGAGACGCAGGCGTGGCACTGGTTGCACTTCCACATTTCGCTTGATGCAAGAACATCCTTTTCCATGTCTAGCAAAACCATGCGTATAATTTTTCTGGGATTATACTCATCGTCAATTTCATTTACCGGGCAACACGCCGTGCACGATCCGCATAAAAAACAGTTCAATAAGTTTGCCCCCCCTGGGGTGTTCCTTACTTCGTCTTTAAAACTATTCATTTGTTCACACCTTCCTATACCGACGGTCTCGGCAAAAAACCAGCCCGCTTGACAATTTCCGGGACAATCTCTTCCCAGCCAACGGCCATAACATGAATGCCGCTGATACCTTCTATTTGTTTGAGTTTGTCAATAAGCTCTATGGCAATATTGATACCCTCCGCCTGTTTGTCTTCTGCTTTTTCAAAGCGTTTTACGCATTCATCGGGGACGCTCATCCCGGCGACAGTCTGCGTAATCTGGATTGATTTAAGCGATTTGTTTACCATGATTCCCGCCTGTATGTAAGCCCGCTCGTGCAAGCCGCGCTCGCGCACTTTTTCCATAAAGCGTTCAAACTTTTCGATGTCGTACACGCATTGGGTTTGCAAAAACCTTGCACCCGCGTTTATTTTTTTTTCAAGGCGAATAAGCTGAAGCTCCCCAGGGTCTGCAAAGGGATTGACAGTCGCCCCCAAAAAGAATTGCGGCGGGTGTTTGCACTTGCTGCCCCCCAAAAAAACGCCGTTTTCTTGTAGGTTTTTCATCGCCTGTAAAAACTGTATGGTGTCCAAGTCGAAAACATTTTTCGACTGGGGCTGGTTTCCAAAGGACTGATGATCGCCGGACAATATAAGAAGGTTTCTAAGACCCATCGCCCAAGCGCCCAGGATGTCGCTATACAAAGCGATACGATTCCTGTCCCGCATCGTCATCTGCACGATGCCTTCGACACCTTCTGTTTGCGATATGTACGAGGCCGCTATGGAAGACATACGCACAATGGCTGTCTGGTTGTCGGTAACGTTAGCCGCATCGACAACGCCCTTCAGTTCTTCGGCTTTTTTTCTTACGTTATCCGCATCGCCGCTCATGGGCGGGCCAATTTCCGCAGTAACGGGGAACTTGCCGGCTTCGAATATTTTTTGAAAATTGCTTTTTTCGTATTCCATCAAATTCTCCTGTCGGCCACGCTGTCTAAATTGACATCGTCTTTGCGAAGGCTTCTAGGCCCGCCATCACGGTTTGTCCGCCAATCACGGGGTTCAAAAATTTCGGTCAGCCTATCCAGCCGCCCCAGAGTGGCCAACTTGTCGTAGATCAACTGCCATGCGCAATCTATCTTGCTGTCAATTTCGCATTTCGCATTTTGCGACCCACCGCAGGGGCCGTTCAAAATGCTCTTTGAACAGCGGGCAATGGGGCAGATTCCGCCGGTTTTTTCTAACAGGCAGTTGCCGCACCCGGCGCAAAGCTCTACCCAGTAACCAAGCTCTTTGGCCGCCCCGTAGAACTTTGTATTAAGTGCCGGCAAAACGGTTTTGTCCGCATATTTGTCCGACAAAAATTGAACGCCCACGCCGCAGGCCATCGAAAGGATTACATCGCCGGCCAAAAGCTCGTTTTCAAGATCGTCTATGAACTCATCATCGCACTGGCGTTTAACATTTACAAGCGACACGCTGAAATCCGCTCCCTTTTCCCCGGCCGCCGCTTCCAGCAGGCTACAAACAGCTAACGCTTCCTTTTCGCCCCCGGCCATACATACCGTTACACAAGTTCCGCAGGAAGCTACGACGACTTTTTTAAAGCCTTTCAGCGATTCTGATATTTCGTCTATGGGTTTTTGTTCGGCTACTATCAATTTATCTCTCCAATATGCTCAGAATGTTGTCCTTCATGACACCGCTTGAGGCCGCGGATGCTTTTATCACTTCGACACGCCTGCCTTTAAGCCCGGCCGCCTGCGACAACTCCGCCGCACGCAGGGACTGTTTGCAGGCGCGTCTGTCGCCGTCCATGTGTCGGCAGGAATCCTCGATGCAACAGGCGACGATAAGCGTCTGGTAATTCTTAAAATCGCCGGCAAGCATATCCGTGCTTACGCTCCCGCCGCAGGCTACAGGCTCGCAGTTGATAATCTGCCCGTATTCGCCCAAAGATGGCAAGATGCTTTCAAAGGCCTGTGCCGCGCCATTTTCGCAGCAGTATATTTTGCACTCGCCACGGCCGGCAGGCTTAGGGGAAAAATCCTTTCGCCTAATGGCCTCGCCCGGGCAAATAGCGATGCAGGTTCCGCAGGCTTCGCACTCGGATTCGACAACCTTCATCGCGCTGGCTCCGGCGTTAGGTGCAAGCGCCCCATGCGGGCAGGCACGGACGCAGGAATAACAAAAGGCGCATTTGTCCGCGTCGACCTCCGGGAACTGCCATCCGCGCGTTATTTCCCTTTGGTAGCCGTCCCTTGTTATCGATGCCATATCTTCTACAATGGAAGACACTGCCTGGCCAATGCTTTGGTCTTTTTCCGGCATAACAAGGGCGGGGTTAAGGTAATAAATCCCCCGCCGGCTTGTAAAGGCCGGATACAGGAAAAACTTGTCATCGTTTATGCCGCCTTGCGCTTTGTAATGCAGGCGCAGTTTTTTGGAAATGTTTTTTAGCTGTGGCGTTTCTTTGGCCGCAAGCGAAATTAAATACGGGGTGTCGATGTTTATGTCAAACACGCCGTCGCCGGCTTCTATTTTGAAGGTGTCGGCTTCTTCGTCATAACAAAGATTCAGGCTTTCGTATTTTACGAAGCTTACCCCGGCATCCCTTGCCTGCGCAAACTTGATCTCGTTGTCTCCGTAGCCGCTCTTTACGGTTTTTGACAAAAACACGACATCTTTTTTTCTTTCGGCAAGCCGTATCGCAAGGCACACTGCCCTGGCCGTTATGTACTCCGGGGTTTCGTCTGGATAGTCAAGCAGAATCACGATTTTTTTGTCTGTTTTTAAGCCGTCAAGCCGCTTCCCGGTTTCATCCTCGTTCATTAAATTGATCGTAAGGCCGCCGCCGATTGCCGCCCCTTCAAACTGAGGCGGCTCGGTTATTATTACCGATGCAAAACTGTATTGGCCGGCGCTTGTCGTTACGGTGTAAGCGCCAGGCTCGCCTTGGAACTTTAATAGCCCGGCAAGCTCCGGCACAACCGTAGTTTTTATACCATAACTTGCCAAGTTTTTTTCGACTGCTGCATTTGCCGCATTTTTGCCTAAAATAAGCGCATTCATGTTAACGCCCTCCCAAAATGACGCGCCTTGCGACGGCGATAGAATCGGCGTAAGCTTCCTCGATTTTTGCAGGGCCTTTTGCGCATCCGGTAACATAAACGCCTGTAAGATCCGCATGGTTTATGTCTTTGACATATTTCAAAAAACCAGCTTCGGTTTGGCCTAAACCGCAAAGCTCCGCTATTTTGGCGGCATCGTCAATCGGGCGTATGCCGTCCGAAAGCACCACAAGGTCAAAGGCAAGCTCTTGCCGCCGCCCTGTTACCGGGTTGTCGAATGTTACAATCGCGGGGTTTCCGTCCTTAACCTTTACAGGCCTGCACTTTATAAAATCAATCCCTAGCGCTTTTAGCTCGTCAAAATAATTGCCGCCTTTTACTTGCTGCATTTCCATATAGAAAAATGTTATGGAACAGTCCGGGTGGTATTTTTTTATCAGTTTTGCCGCCCGTGTCGAGTAGGCGCAACACACACGCGAACAATACATGGCGTGTTCTTTTTTGTCCCGCGACCCGAAGCACTGTATAAAGGCGATTTTTCCGGGGGGGCTGTCAAAGAGGCCGGCCTCCCGGCGATCCTTTGTCAAAAGCTCTATGTCGCTTCCCATGATAATCGAAGAGCCGGCCGTATCCGCTTTTTGAATTTCGACAAATCCGTTAAAATCGGCCTTAGTCCCGCCCTTAAACCCCACGGCAATAACCACGTCCGAGATTTTATTCACATAACTTACCGCGCCGGCGTTTTTAAGAGCTACGGTATAGTTGCCTTTTTCGCCGATCACGTCCAATACCTTTGTGTTAAGCCTTATGTCGATAAGACTGTTTTTTTCCACGTCATTCCATAGGTTTTTTGCAAGGCAAAGGCCGCAGTTGGCGCACTTGTCGGCCGCCTTGCAGCCATAACCGCGCACCTTCCCGCCTATGGCTGAGGATTCTTCGGCTAACAAAACCTGCCAGCCGGATGCGGCAAGCTCCCTTGCCGCCGCCGCGCCGGAAAGCCCCGCGCCAACGATTAACACTTTTGGCATCATCACATAATCTCCCTTAATACCGTAGCTCTTTGGGGGAGGTGCTGATTAACTCGACGCTAATCAGCACCTCCCCGTGCATTTGCTCATTTCATTACGCATAATGCGGGTAAGAACAATAATAAAATCCTCGATGGGATTTTATTATTGCGACCAACTTAATCAAGCAAGCCTTCGCGGAATTTTTCCAAGTAAGTAACGCAAAAATCGTCCGCGCCGGTAAGAGCCTCGCTTGCATAGACAAAGGCCATGATTTTTTTGTCAAGCGGGTCTAAAATCGCGCCGTCCATGCCGGCGGCGATAGCGGCCACCAAGAATGTCTGGTTAATCAGCTTGCGGTTGGGCAGGCCGAAACTGACATTGGAAAGGCCGCAGGCGATATGCACTTCCGGAAAGTTTTTCTTTATCGTGCGTATTGTTTCTATTGCCGCCAACCCGTAATGCGAACCGGTGCCAATAGGCCTTACAAGTGGGTCTATGTAAATATCTTCGTGTTTTACACCCTCTTTTGCAAGCTTGTTTATAAGACGCTCGCCTATGCGAATTCGCCCTTCGGCATCTTCCGGCATACCGTTGTCGTCCATGCACAATGCGACAATGCCAGTGTTGTATTTTAATACAATCGGCAGAATCTCATCGTAACGTTCTTTTTCGTCGGTTAGCGAGTTTATTATCGGCTTGCCGTTTTTGTTGTACTTGCAGCCCGCTTCAATGGCCGTAGCCCGTGGGCTATCGATACAAAGCGGCGTTGAAACCGCCGACTGGATTGTTTCGACAAGCCATTGAACGCGCTCCGGCTCGTCATGAAGGAACATACCGGCGTTTACGTCAATGTATGTCGCGCCCGCGTCGGTTTGCGCCTTGGCCAAATTTTTTATAACCTCGGCATCGTAGTTTTCAATGGCCGGTCTTACAGCCTTTAACGTTGAGTTAATTTTTTCTCCGATGATAATCATTTATCTTCTCCCTTGTGTTTGGGAAACGCCGACCGGCTCGAAGCCAGCCGGCACTTCCATATTTTTATAGTAAACGAGAACGGCAAATGTTTCATTAAACAAATTGCCGGAAAAGGGTAATTTTTTGCTGTCGTGCAAAACCCCCATATACGCCCCTCCCTATTTTTTCCCGTAAGTTTTTACGGTTTCAAACATCGCGTCGATGTTTTCCGGCTTTACCAAGTCCATGCCGTTGCTCGTTTCAAAAATAAAACCGCCGCCCCCGGCACAGCCGTCGATAAGGCGTTTGCATTCGTCTATCACTTCCTGCTTGCTGGCAAAGTACAGCATGGCGACAGGGAACCCCCCGGAGATGCAGGCCGTCCCCCCCAGCACTTTTTTCGCCTTGACCATGTCGCATTCTTCAAAGTGATAGATCACCTTGCCAGGCGTAACATCCTTCAGACATTCCAGCCGGCTGGTGTAGGGGCCTTCGGTGTAAACGTAGGGAACCATGCCGCATTTTATGATATGCTCGATCATCGCTTGCAAGTCTTTCCAGTAGAACTTCCGGTACTGCTCGTCGGACATAAAACTGTCCATGCCCTTGTGCAGGGGCATGAAGAAGAACTTGCCGGGGAAGAGCTTTGCCTGCACTTCTATCGAGTGCAAAACCTGTTCCAGATTTCTTTCGGTAAAGCTCTTTACGATGTCTTCTCTTTCGATCATGTCCATCATGCCGTCAATAGTGCCGCGATAAAAATCGCTGTAGTTGTCAAAGGGGACAAGCCCCAGGCCTTTCATTAAAACGGGGAAGCCCTGCTCTTCTATTTTTGCATCCCAGCCGGCGGCCTTTTCCATTATTTTGTTGTTCATCTCGTTCAGCTTCCAAAGGCCTTCGATCATTTTTTTTGCCTCTGGCGTGCTGAACGCGCTTGCAAGCATGGGGACTGTAAGATAGGAGGGAGTCATGGCGGATAAGCCCATTTTTGCAAGCGGCTCCAGAATCCCGGCGACTTTGGGGAATCCCTTGTCCATAAGCCAGCCTGTATGATCGCGGCTGAACATTTCCATTTCGTCATCTTCGAGCACGGGGAATTCGATATACTGATGTATGGAGTTTTTGTCGATAGTGGTGCCCGGCGCGCCCGCCCATGTTATGGTTTTGGGCTGCATAAGTTCGAACATTGCCCCCATCCCCAGGTGCAGGTATGAATGCCCCCAAACCGAGTCGGGCTGGTACTGCTGGGCGTACTGTAGATAGGCCTGCGCCCCCTTGTCAAAGTCGTAGAGCGCCTCTGCCATTGTGCCCCCGGCATTCCGCACGGGAAAGGTTTGGTTGATTGGCGCAATTGGCACTCTGTCCGGCTCTTTAAGGGCGATAGCATCCGTTATCCTTTTAAGCCGCGCTTGATATTCCGACATGGTTTTCCTCCTTATATAGGCTTCTTCCCTACGGTTTTAACGGCCGGCCTTCAAACTTAACTCCGCCGCTTTTAGCGTGTTTGACAGAAGCATGACAATTGTCATGGGGCCGACACCGCCGGGCACCGGGGTTATGTGGCTGGCCAGTTTGGCCGCTTCTTCAAAGTTTACGTCGCCGTAAAGCTTGCCCTCGTGGCGGTTTATTCCAACATCGATTACAATCGCGCCGGGTTTTATCATGTCGCCGGTAACAAATTCTTTTTTGCCTATTGCCGCGACAAGTATGTCGGCGGTTTTTGCAATTTGGGCGATGTTTTGCGTTTTGGAATGGCAGATTGTAACGGTGCAGTTTTCCCGTAACAGCAAAAGGGCGACAGGTTTACCGACAATGTTACTGCGGCCAATCACCACGGCGTTTTTCCCGGCCATGTCAACGCCGGTGGATTTTATCAGCTCGATTGAGCCGGAGGGGGTGCAGGCCGCAAGGCAGTCCTCGCCGAGCATGAGTGCGCCGGCGTTTTCCGCGTGGAAGCCGTCAACGTCTTTGCCCACGGCAACCCTTGACAGGACGCGTCTTTCGTCAAGGTGCTTGGGGAGCGGCAACTGAACCAAAATGCCGTCCACGTTTTTGTCGGCGTTCAGCTTGTCGATAAGCGCTTCCAGCGCGTCCTGCGTTGTGTCCGCATCAAGGTAATGCGCCAGGGAGTTTATGCCGGCCTGCTCGCAACCGGCGATTTTATTGCGGACATACACTTGGCTGGCAGGGTCGGCACCGACAAGCACGACCGCAAGCCCGCTCTTGCGCCCGCTCTTTTTTTCAAACTCCGCCGCTCTCACTTTTAATTCCCCGCGAATGCGCTCTGCGACTGCCTTGCCGTCTATAATCTTCGCTTGCATCTTTATCCTCTCTTTGATCAATTTATCGTACACAGAC
Source organism: Spirochaetota bacterium (assembly GCA_009778155.1). Taxonomy (GTDB): domain Bacteria; phylum Spirochaetota; class Spirochaetia; order Treponematales; family Breznakiellaceae; genus WQXQ01. Next base: position 3,135 of record WRKI01000330.1, on the reverse strand, counting down.
GCTGGGGAAACACTGATTAACTCGAAGCTAATCAGTGTTTCCCTCCGTCTGCTCCTATATCATTCTATACCACCTCGCGAAAAATATCAACAAACTTATTTTTGCCAGAAAATAGCAATATTTTGTTGCCGGGAAACCGAGCAGAGTCAGCGTGCGCTTCCCGGAGTAATCACACAAAGGCACGAAGGCACTAAGGTTCGGGCGGACTGTGATAAGGCCGCGTCCATCTCTTTCCTTATTATAGAACAAAAGTAAGAGGATGAGATTAGGAATGAAGCGGAGCTTTCAAAACTGTCCTTTGTGCCTTTGTGCCTTTGTGTGAACAAATTCCGTGTCTTTTTCCGCGCCTTTGTGTGAGAATCCTTCGCCAAAGGACTTGACAATTTTTGCGCTAAATTTTAGGTTCTTATAATGCACGCTTTTCCGGCTGTACTGCCGGAATTACATTTCTCTTGCTTGCAAGGAGGAATAAGGATATGGCTAAAATGTTTGGAATAAGGGCGGCCTTTGGGGCAGTGCTGGCACTGTCTGCCGCGCTGGTTTTAATCGGTTGCGGCGGCGGGCAGACTGCCGGCCGCAAGGATACTTTAATTGTAGGCATAACCGCTATGCACACGACTCTTGACCCGTCTATGCAAAACAACTTGCATTCGGGCAGGGTTATCTTGCACGTTTTTGACACCTTGGTTTGGCTGGACTACAATATGGAGCCAAGACCCAACCTTGCGGAAAGCTGGGAATGGGTAGACCCGGCAAACCCGACTCAACTTAGGGTTTTTCTTAGACAGGGCGTATTGTTCCACAACGGGGACGAGCTTACCGCAAGGGACGTTACCTTCTCTCTTGACAGAGCCTTGCTGTCGCCGCATAACGCCAGCGTTGCAAGCATGATCCAAGGCACGGCCGCAATAAACGACTACGAGGTTTTGATCACCTTGGAGCATCCCTTTGTGCCCTTCGTGAATTTTTTAGGGGCGCCGGGAATGTCTATCCTAAACGAGCGCTCTGTTACGGAAATGGGCGTGGATGCCCACAGTCTGGCCCCCATAGGAACCGGCCCGTACAGGCTGACTAACGTGGTGGCCGGCGACCGTGTGGAGCTTACCCGCTGGGAGTATTTCTGGTGCGAGCCTGCGCCAATAGAAAACTTGGTGTTCCGTTTGATGGCCGACGCTTCCACTAGGCTTATCGCGCTTGAAACCGGCGAAATCGACATTATGCGATCTGTTCCGCCGTCGGACATCTCTCGCGTGCAGGGGCACCCGGCGCTGACTTTGCACAACGAAGAAACTGTGCTGACGCACTTTATCGCTTTTAACAATGCAAGGCCGCCTTTCGACGATGTGCGTCTTCGTCATGCGGTGCAATACGCGATAGACATGGATGCAATGGTGCAGGCGGTATTCATGGGCGCGTCCGTTCCCGCAACTGGGCCTATCAGCCCCAGGGTTTGGGGGTCGGCGGCGGACAGGCTTGAACCTTTCGAGTTCAACCCGGACAGGGCGCGGGAGCTTTTGGCGGAGGCCGGGTTTCCCGACGGGCTTTCCGTTACGTTTTTTACAAACCAAGGGAATCCCCAGCGGGCGGACACTGCCGAGATTATGCAGAATATGTTAAGGAATGTGGGTATTGATATGTCGGTGCACATTCAGGAATGGGGGACTTTTTTGGAGTCTTCCAATAGCGGCGAGCCGGATATGCTGATGATTGCAATGGGGCCTACCACGGGCGACCCGGACCAGGGGTTGTTCAACACTTTCCACAGCACGACTTGGGGGAGGGGGGGCAACATGGCTTTTTTTAGCAACCCGGAGGTAGACAGTCTTCTTGAAGCGGGGAGAAGGGAGGCCGATCCTGTAGCGCGGGCGGAGATTTACTATCAAGTCCAAAGGATAATCCGCGACGAGTCCCCTTGGATTTTTGTCGCGACGGCCGCGGAAATTACCGGCGTAAGAAACAATGTTAAAGGTTTCAGATCAGCGCCGAATTCGCTGCCAAGGCTTTGGACGGTTTCCTTTGCCGAGTGACCCGGCGCGGGGGCGCGGAGCGGGGCTTGCGGAAAACGGCGAGCTGTGGCATAATGAACGCAAGGAATCGAAGCTTTGGATGATGTATATCTTGAACTAACCCCACCGTGGCCGCGTAGCGAAGCTCTTGCCATTGAAACTGACCTGACCGCAGAGGAAAAGGCGGTTATTAAGGCGGGGAGAAAAGAGCGCGAGGAACGCCCGGAAAATTTTACGCCCTGGGTTGCCGTGAAAACCGGGGAAAACAGCCGCAAGGGGTAAGCCTCTGTTAAGAGGGCTGCGCAAAAACAGTTGGGGTAACCCCTACAGAGGGGGACACGGAACAGGGCTTGCGGAAAACGGCGCGGCGTGGTACAATGGACGAAAGGAATCGTGGGAAACAAACAAATTTTAGATCGGCTTGATTGTTTTGCGAAGGGTTCATACCCCGCCCTTTAGGGCGTTAAAAAGGGTATGAACCCTGAGACAAATACCTTACCCAAACAAAAACCACGCCCTTCAAGGCGAGGTTTTTGATGAGATCATCATGCTGCTTAAAGAAATCGGCAAGCCCCCGTCTACAGCACGCAGGCTTGTCGAAGGCTTTGCAACTGGGGCGGGGATTCTAGGGATTCTTTCTGCTGTCGATATTTTAAGAAGCTGGCTTGGGGGTTAATTATGGCTTGGCAAATAATTTTGACGATCGCGCTCTTTGTCATATCCGGCGGGCTTTTTTATATTGCCCGCAATCACATGAGGTAATTCCGCGTGCGGTTCTGCGTAAAAACTACGAGGGATACCGCTACGTCTCACAGTCCGGGCGAGGAGAAAAGAGCGCGAGGAACACCCGGAAAATTTTACGCCCTGGGTTGCCGTGAAAGCCGGGGAAAACAGCCGCAAGGGGTAAGTCTCTGTTAAGAGGGCTGCGCAAAAACAGTCGGGGTAACCCCTGCCGGCTACGCATCCCGGCGTACGGCGTGAAACAGGGATTTTTTCCGGATTTTCCCCGGAAAGGCATTGACAAAAACCGCGAAAGCTGGTATGTTTTATATAGTGGTTTTGGTTTTTTCAAAGCTGTGCAATGCTAGCCTTTAACTGGTATTGTAGCCACGTGCAAGGAGGCCTTGTA
>WRKI01000329.1 GCA_009778155.1 Spirochaetota bacterium | reverse complement strand
CCCCCCCATTCATTTTCGCTAAAACAATCTAACAATTTTTACACCAGTAACAACATTCGCAAAAATGCCCTGCAAGAACGCTTGTATACAAGATCAGCGTTTTTTAGCCGTCGCGAATGGGCTTTGAAAAAGCGGGGGAAATCTCTTATCCACAGTAAATTGTGCGCCATAAAATACGAAATTTATGAGGGCAGAGGCATGAATGCCGCCGGTATTCATGCCAACTGCTACGGAACACTCATCAAATTTTGGAGGTTTTATGAATTTCAACGCATGATTATATACTTTGTTGCCAAAGTAGAGGAGTAAACAATGGCAAGAAAAAAGTTTTTGTTGGGAATGTTGGTGTTGGTATTTGCGATGCTGGCTGTAGGCTGTGTAACAAGGTTTACAACGCCTATTTTTTACGCCCAAAGCCCGGGGCGTGATTTTGTAGTCCTTGGAGAAGTTCGCATTGAAGGTCGCGGCGTAGGCTTTGACAACCTTATGGAAGAAGCAAGAAGGAGATACCCAAATGCTGATTTTGTCGTAGACGTAATGGTTGACGAAAGAGTAACCACAACCAGGCTGTTGTTCATTTTTACGTTTACAAACCAGACCACTATATTGAGAGGGACAGCCATTCAATATGTAACGCTGGCTGAAGAGGCATGGTCTAATTAAGGCGCGAATTTCGCAATAGTTTTTACATCGCATAACACAGGGTGCGCCCCAGAGCCGGCAAGCTCCGTCTCTGGGGTTTCCGTCTGTCTTAAAACAGGTTTGCAATCGCTATTCAAACGGGGTAAAACTCCACGCGCTGTTGTTGCTGCGTAAAATTCCTTCGGAGGAAATCCACACTTCGGTTAAAGCCCGTGCGGGGAAAACCGGGGGCTGGCCTTCCTCGAAAACTAGCGGCCGGGAAAAGGGGGAGGAGCCGTGCCAAACGCCGTGGGGGACGGGGATAGGTCTTTGCACGACGGCCTCTGGCACAAGGCGGCGGCGGTCAAAGCCGGAGCTTACGGTTCTTTCGGCAATGGAAGGCCAAGCGGCAAGCCAGGGGTCGTCGCGCATCTCTTGCCGGAGTACGTCGGTTTGGAACAGCTCCCTAAAGCGCAGCCAGTCAAAGTATTGCGGCAAGCGGGGAACCCGGGAGGTCGATGCGTTTTGTCTGTACGCATTTACAAGTTCCCAGTAAAAGACTGCGTCTATGCCGGCTTGCCAGCTTAGATAAATGCGACTGCCGACAGTGTCGTAGGGAAAAATCGCGCCGCAGGGGCGGAAAAGTCCGGGGCCTATGCCCAAGGCTGGCCAATATGGCCATGCGGTAACGGCGTTTATCCATGTTTGCGGCAGTTCAAACTCCAGCCTTTGGGAGGGAGCAATGTCTTGAAACTTTTTGCTGCCGTTTGGGGCGAGCCATTCCACACGCCAGTGCGGTTCGCCAAGTATGGAAACCCAGGCTTCCGGCGGTCTTGGCAATACAAGCGTATACTGCGAATGGAAAACGCCTTCAAAACAGGCTGTGGAAAAAACAACGGCGAGAAACAGGGCGACAAAGCGCCAAGAAACAAATTTTTTCATAACCATGTTATGGCACGCAGATACCCCTTGCTTTAGTGCCGGCGGTAAAATTCTGTTTACAAAGCCGATTCCGGTGCGCCTTGAGGCATTGCAAAACTCCAGTAACTGATACAAGCCCCGTCGCCGATTTTTTTGTACCAGTGCGAAGTGCCCCGTTTGATGAATATGGAGTCCCCCTCTTCAAGGATATGCTCTTGGTCATCCAGATACATGGCCAAGGAGCCGGTTGCCACAACGCCAAGCTCGTCGCGATCATGCCCCATCGATATAACCTCTTCGTAGTGATTCGCCGGGATCGTGATACATACACCCACAATCCCGCCAGTCCCCTCTGATGTCAACTCATACTTCACGCTGGAGTTGATACTGTTAAAAATTTTCTTGCGCTCGTTTTTTCGAATCACGGTTTTAAACGTCGAAGTCTTCGATAAAATGGCCGTAATATCGGCATTGAGAGCCTTGCAAATCTTAAACAGATTGTTAATAGTGGGACTTGTCCGGTCGCGTTCAACATTGCTCAAATATGCCGTGGACAAGCCCGTTTTTTCCGCAAGCTCCAGTAAGGTCAACCCGGAGTTTTTTCTCAGTTCTCTTAGCTTTTCACTTATCAAAACATAAAGCTCCTAGCCTCATTTTACAGAAGATTGAACTTCATGTCCACCTATTGAAACGATGATTAAATCCTCCGAGGATTTAATCATCGTTCTTACCCGCATTTTGCGCAATGAAATGAGCAAATGCAACGGGAAACGCTGATTAGCTTCGAGTTAATCAGCGTTTCCCTATAGACGGAGCCGGGGCGTTTTGATAAGTGCAGCCTTCAGGCAACCTCCAAAAACCCCATTTGGGTTTTTGGAGCTTGCCTATATGGTACGGATCAGCTCCCCAATATAACTTTCCAGCACCTTTTCCTGATCGGGCAGCATTTCCGGGAAAGAGTAATCCTCCAGCCGTTTTTTTACGGCTTTGCCCGCCGCTTCCACCGCCGACGGACAACCCTTTTGCTCCCAAACCTCGTAAGCCATTTTGTTAAACAATAGCGGGTTGTACAACTGGTCTTGGAAATGCTCCATAGTATGACCCGATTGCAAATACTGACCACCCGTGCCAACCTCCAGAATGTTTGCAAACTCTTCTTCGTTATCCAAAATCTCTGTGCCTTGAGTAATTCTGCGCAACATCTGAATATTCTGCTCATCAAGCAAATATTTCTCATAACTGATGATGTTGAAAGAATCCATAACGCCGCAGGCATGAAGGATAAAGTGGCTGCCGGACATAAGTGAAGGCAACATAGTAATAGATGATTCCACGCCGGCCTGCCAGTCAACAGTTTTAGAATCGGATAACGCGCCGCCGGTACGACATGGAATTTTGTAATACTCTGCCATAGCCGCCGCCGCAAAAATAAAGAGCGATGTTTCAGGCGCACCGATACTTATGTTCACATAACGCATATCGCAGTTACCAGATGTGTTGCCGTATAAAACACCGACACCTGGCCGCAACAGTTGCGCATAGACAATCCCCGCCAATACTTCGGCATTGTTTACCACGATTGTGCCAGAAAGAGTAGCCGGACTGGTCGCGCCGGGGAGCGAACAGCAGGCCACCATTACCGGCTGGTCGCGTTCCACGCAAAGACGGAGTGCTTCGAGCATGGTTTTGTCATACTTCAACGGAGAGATGACATTGACGATGCCCAGCAAAACATTGCTTGTAAACCCGTAAAAACGCTGTGTCATTTCAATACTGTTCACCGCGTCCTGCGGCGAGGTTGTTAAGCCGAGCAAAGGCTTTTCGGTGTACTTTAGACACACCGCCATTTGATAGTTGCGCACGACTTCCCGGCTTATGTCGGAAGGTTCGATCAAGTTGGGGTTGAGCATATCCATAACCGGACTGTTATGGTGCAACTTTTGGAAGTTTTTGTAGTCCTCCGCAGTGTTACGGTGAATGTCTTCGCCGTTTAACACATACAGCGGGCCAGAAGCCGGGGCAATCACCTGATGGCCACCCCCGACAACTACTTTTGTTTTATTGCGGCCGTAAATGTCAAAGGTAAAAGGCACGGTTGACAAGGCTTTGTTTAACAAAGCTTCGTCAATATAAACCACGTCGTTTTCTACCCGGGCGCCATGTTTGCGAAAAGTTTCCAGCGCGTGTTCATCATCGAATGAAACGCCGACATTTGCCAAGACGCGCAAAGACATTGTGTGGATTTTTTCCATTTCTGCCTTGCTTAAAAAATTTCCCGTTACTTTCATTTTTTATCTCCTCCGTGTTTAGAATCTTCCAGCCGGGCCTCTTCCACGGCTTCTTTCCCTTCAATTTCCACAGCTTCGACATATCTTTTCTTCATGAACATTCGCACAAAACCATACATGACGATCACTTGCAAAAACATGACAGGAAAGCCCACCAGCAATTTGACCCCGCGCGCGCCGTCGAAACCACCGGCAAGCAGGAAGATCAACGCGACACCGCCCATCATTAAACCCCAGTAAGCCTGGATTCCTTTCGGCGCATCATCGCTATCGCCGTCGCTTTCTACATCGTCTTTCAAACTCATTTTTGAAACGGTAGAAGTAACAGCGTTAGCCATCGTAATAAAAGAAACCATAACGAGGAAAATCATGACAGGCTGGGAAATCATGGGGAGCGGCAAACTGTCAAACAATGTAAGCATAACGGATTCGACACCGCGCTCCAGCATAATCGCATTCAAATCTAGCCCGCCCATGAATTGGGAATAAGCGGCAAGCCCGCCAAAAAACCAAACCCATATCATGCAAAATGCGCCGGGTGCAACCATGTTCACCGTAACGAATTCGCGGATTGTGCGTCCTTTTGCCAAACGCGCCAAGAAAAACCCCACTACGGGCGCAAAAATGAAGAAATCGAGATACCACAGCCAGTTCCACCACACCGACCATTTATCCGCTCCCTCCATAGGTTCGTTGAAAGTCATGTTGGTAAAAAATCGCGTAATCATGGAGCCGGTAGATTCAGTCCCCAAAGAGAGCGAAAAAACAGTCGGCCCAAAAATAACGACAAAAGCCAGCATTGCGATAAATAATTTTGCATTGTTGCTACCCAGCCACTGAATGCCTTTTTTAAGGCCTGTTATGCTTGAGATTGTGTAAACTAGCGTGATCCCGGTGCCAATGAGCAGATATGCCGCCGCATTGACCGGCACGCCGTAAAGCTGGTTTAACCCGTCCGCCACTTGAAGTATTCCGTAACCGAAGGAGCCGGCCACGCCCCCAACGATAGCGAATACAACAAGGCCGTCAATCCAACTGCGATAACGGTACGCTTTTTCACCTAACAACGGATACAAAGTTGCAGCAGTGCTAAAGGGCTGTTTCATATTGTGGCAAACATAGGCCGCCATTAGGCCGGCTATCGTGTACACGCCATAGAGTGTCAGCGTCCAGTGCATCATGGTGTTTTCCATAGCCCAGACAAGTGCGGCGTAACTTCCCGGCTCAAGGCCGGAGCCTAGGGCGGGGCGGAAGGTATATTCGATTACTTCTGCCGGCGGAAAGAAAACGATGCCCATTCCCATACCGCCCATAACGGACAAAGCCCACCAAGTAAAGGTCGAAAACTCCGGCTTGGCATCTTTGCCTCCCAGTCGTATTTTGCCGAATCTTGACAGCATGAAGTAAAAACAAAACAAGATGCACATCATTGTTGCGATGTTTAGAAACCAACCCAGATTATGAGTTAAAAAGTTGATTACCAAATTCAGCGTAGTGTTAAAAGCATCCTGATCGATGAGGCTGAATACAAAGATGCCTGCAAAAAAAACGGCTGTAACACCAATAACGATAATATCGTATTTTGGTTTGGCCGCCTGTCTTTCCATATAAAACCTCCCTATAAATTTTACTCCCTGCGAATAATTTCTACGATGCCGGTTGTGCCGTCCACCTTTACCCAGTCGCCCGTGCGAATAACATCGCAAGGGTCATCTTCTGTAAAATCTACGACGGTTGGTATGCCCAATACCACTGCCGCCACACCGGCGCGGGAATCCATCTTGCTAAACACCCAGCCGGCGGGTTTGAATCCCGCTATCATGGCCGAGTGGAAATGGCATGACCAACCGTTTGAGCCTTTCGTGCATGGCAATACCAGTATACGGTCTTTGATATTGACACCTTCATGTGTGTGGCCGTGTTCTATAATCTCGCCGGTAATATCGCTAACACCGGCCCAACCTTGTATGCTTTCTTTGCACACAAGCGCACTGCCTTCTACTACTCCCTTTATGGCTCCTCGGCCTTTCAATATATTTTTGCTCAAAACTCGCCTCCTTTCCATTTGCCGGCGATAGCCGCATCGACACATTGCTCCATGCTTCCATAGTAGACGGGCGCATCGTGATCAGAGCGGATATAGTGCGCTTGCTTTGCGCCGTCTGTGGCCATCCCTTTTAATCCCTCGAACATTGTGCGGCCAACGACCAAGGGACAGCCGCCTGTCAAAATGTGGCCGCCGGCTTTTTCTATAATAGCCGTGTAGCCATTTTGGTTAGCCATTTCTTTGATGGCGTAATCTGCCCATACTGTAAGTTTAACGCCGGGGGCTACGCGCTTGTTTTCGATGTACCATGCCGTGTCGCGTATTTCTTCTAATGTATAGTGGGGACAGCCCAAGGCGATAAAGTCAACGTCGCCGTTGCCCTTGTCGCAAATCATATCCATAGATTCTTTGTAATGCTCAGGCGTTATGTCAATGACGGCTCTTGGTTTTTTGCCGCCCAGTGCCGCTTCGAGCGTCGGGGCTTCTGGTGTAAAGCCGACAATGTGGCACATTTCGGCACTGCTTGTTGTTGCCAACGCTGCAAAACATTGTTTTAGCTTGATGAGGTTTGGCATGGGGAAATCGCCTTGCAAGATCGGTATTCCGTGGGGCGGAAGCAAGCGGCCGGCTGTATACCCGATCACGTCCCAATCGACAGCGGTTTCTGCCGGGCATTTTATGTTAAAGACAACTGTCCCCAAGCGGTTTTCGGGAATACTGAGTCCCCACTTAGGCGTACGCCCGCATATTGCGCTCCACGCCGACGATTCGATTCCGCCAGAGTTGCCGTATGCGCCGAACACCGAGTTGCACATAACGACGTTGCTTGATTCTGTCGTAACAAAATGTTCGCCTTTCAAAGGGATGCATCCTATAAGATAGGGCGTACAGCTACCGGCGATAGAAACGCCGGCTTTGTGGACAATATCGAGGTATCGGCTGTTCTTGTCAAAAAATTCCTTGGTTTGGCCTAGCGGCTCCCAAACGTACTGGTCGCAAGGGGACACGCAGGTCTGGCTAAAACAGCTTCGCTCGAATTTATCGACCGGGATTGCCTTGTCGCTGCAAAGGTACATCGTGGAAAAAATCTTGTTGTAATCCTCGGACTTCACCGCATCGAGATAATGATGCGCGCCGAAAAAAATTGTCGCTTTGGAGACCTTGCAAAGCTCCTCTGCCCCCAGCGCGTTGGCATATTCCACTATTTTTTCAATAGCCGCTTGTTTAAAGGCTCCAAACTCGCCGTCCAGCATTCGCCGTTCATAATCGGTTAAACGAACCATAATACCTCCTCTATGCTTCGTCGATAATTTTACAATCATAAAATCGCCGGCAAGATAACGTCAATCCAAATTTTACTATCGTAAAATCATCTTGCCGGTATGTCTTCATATTTACCATTATAAAGCAGTTTTCCCCAGCTTGTCAACGAAAAAGCAATTTTTTCCACATATTCAGTAAAATAATTTTATGTACATAAAATTTTGTATGTAAAATTTGCTGTTTGCCGTCGAAAAATCCCCCCGCTGGCGCAATGTTTAAATGCTAACTTGTTGCAGGGTAAGGAGTTATAGGGAAGCGCTTGCCGCCCCAATGGGGGGAAACCAGCGGGCGGTTGCCCGGTTTGGGGGTTGCCGGGGCTTACTTTGCGGGGTTGTGGGTTATGCGGCCGCTAACAAAGCTGAATGTTGATTACGCCGGGGATGCCGCGAATGTTTTTCATTGCGGTTTTTAGATCGGTTTCGTTGGCAAGCTGGATTGTGAAAAAACCGGTAAGCCTGCGATCCGGGGTTTCCTCCAAGCGGCCTTCTGTAAGGTGTCCCTGGCAGCGGCGTATTGCGCCTTCTATTTCCGAAAACAAATTTGCCGTAAACTTTGCCTCCAGCCGGAAACGCTTGACGAGTGCCGAACCGGAGCTTTCCCACTGGGCATCGATCTTGCGGCTTTCGTACTCTGGGTTTTGGGTCAGGCTGGGGCAATCCCGGCGGTGGATGATTATTCCTCGGCCGCGTGATATGTATCCGTTAATTAGATCGCCTGTAACCGGGTTGCAACAACGGGCAAAGCTGACGAGCATATTTTTTTCGTTTTCGATCCGTACACGCAAGGCGGATGAATGCGGCGAAAGCGTTTTTTGTATGGGTAGCTCAAGGGTGGCCACCGGCGGCGCGACGGTTTGCGGCTTGGCGGCCGGGGCTTGTTCGGCTTCGGCTTTCTTTTTTTCGACAGCTTTTTCTATGGAAAAAGTCGGATCATGTTTTTCCAGCCATGCGCGTATTTTACTGCGGACTTTTTGCGATTTTACCAGTTCAAGCCAGCTTGCCCTGGGGTGCGCCGAAGAATTCGTAAGGATTTCGACAGTCTGGGTGCTTTTTAGCTGGGAGCTTAACTGAATGATCGATCCGTTTGCTTTTGCCCCCATGCAACGCTCGCCAACCGCCGAGTGAATGTGGTATGCGAAATCGATGGGTGTTGAGCCGGCTTTAAGTTTTATCACCTTGCCCTGCGGGGTAAAAACATAAATCCATTTTCCCAGTATTTCCCGTTTTATGCCTTCCAGCCATGCGGCGGAAAGGTTATGCGATTTTTGCCCCTCCCCCTGTTTCCAGTTTTTTAGCTGGTTTACCGCGCCAACTTCTCCCGGTTGCACTGTGTCTTTGGACGAACCTTTTTTGTAAATCAAGTGGCTTGCTATTCCGTTTTCGGCTATATCGTGCATTTCTGCTGTGCGAATTTGCACTTCCAGCGGTTTTGCTTCAAGCGAGCTTGAGGTTACCATAACGGTTGTGTGCAGGCTTTGATAACCGTTGGGTTTGGGTTTGGCGACATAGTCGTCAAAGCAGCCGCTTACCGGCTCCCACAGGCGGTGGACGACACCAAGCAGGGTGTAACAATTTTCTACAGTGTCGCAAACTATACGCATGGCAAAGAGGTCTAGTATTTCGTTTTCGCTTTTGCCCCGTTTGCGCATTTTCATGTAAACCGAATAAAAATGTTTTGCGCGACTTTTTACTTCTACATTAAAACCCAGCGCGGCGGCCTCTGCTTTTATGCTTTTCTGTGCAAAGTCTAAAAACTGGCTCCTTTGCCCGCGTTTTTCTTGGATAAGGTTTTTTATTTGCTGATATGTGTCCCGGTTGAGAAATTTTAGCGAAAGGTCTTCCATCTCGTTTTTAAGCCACGAAATTCCCAAGCGATTGGCAAGGGGCGCGAAAATATCTAGGCACTCTTTTGCCGCCAGCTTGCGCTCTTTTTCCGCCGAACCGCCGCCGGCTGTGCCGCCGCCACTGGCACTGGCACTAGCCACCGCATCCAAAACACGCATGGCGTTCATCTTCTGCGCCAGTTTGATTAACAGTACGCGAATATCATCTGTCAATGCAAAGATCATGTTCCGTATGTTTTGCGCTTCTGCAAGCGATCCGTTGTTTGTACGGATGGCATCGATTCTTTTTACCCCTTCCGCAATGCCGGCACTGTCCGCGCCGAATTGCCCGTGCAGGCTTTCCGGCAAGGGTTTGTCCGGGAAGGCCTCCAAAAGCAAGGCCGCAACAACCGTGTGGGAATCTGCGCCCAGTTCCAACAGCAAAGCGGCGGCTCCGCAGTCGCCGGCGGCATCTGCTGTTTCCAAAGCGGCGAGAATTTGCTGTCGCTCGTTTTTTTGAAAGGCTTGAATTTTTTGTACAAAAGCCGCACGTTTTTTCTTCATGGTCGTGTCAAAATCGCTCAAAACGCCCCTTATTTAGTCTAGCGCAAATGAAAAATTCGTGCAAGGGGGTATTGAGAGAGTTTGCGGAAAGTGTATAATGAATTGAGGACAGTCGAAATGATGAATACAAACACTATGGAAATTGTTGACGCGCACATACATATTTTTACCGGAGAGTCGCGGGCGGATAGTTTGGCGCGGCGGGCAGGCCATGAAAATACTGAGGAGCATATGCGCACGGAATATGCCCGCTTGGGCTTGGTCGGCGCGGTGGTAATGAGCAACCGGACACTTGCGCTCGATGCGCACGATTACCCGGACTTTCTTCGCTACTGCATTGGGCTGGACAGTTTTACCCCTTGGGTTAGCGATTTGAAGGCCTCTTACGATTTGGTGGAGGGGCATTTGCAAAAAAAGGCTTGCGTGGGGATAAAGATTTACCCCGGCTACATTCATCGTTATGTCTGGGACGAGGCCTATTTTCCAGTTTACGAGCTTGCGGCGCGATACGGCAAGCCGGTTGCGATACATACGGGCGAAACGGCCACGGCGACGGCCAACTTGAAATACTGCCACCCGCTAACCTTGGACGAGCTTGCGGCGGCCTACCAAAAGACGAACTTCGTTATGTGCCATTTTGGAAACCCTTGGTTTGTCGATGCGGCGGCTGTTATCAACAAAAACGAAAATGTTTCGGTGGATTTATCCGGCATTTTAGAGGGGAAGCAGGATATGGCCGATTTTTTCAAGGAAAAAGAGGGATATGTTGAGCAGATGCGCACATGGATAAGTTACACGGGAGCCTACGACCGGTTTATGTTCGGGACGGATTGGCCGCTTGCCAATATCGAAAACTACATCGATTTTATAAAATACGTTATCCCGGAAAAGCACCACGAGAAGGTTTTTGCAGGCAATGCCCGGCGGATTTACAATCTGGACTTTTAGGGAAAGCCCGGCGCAACTTGCGAGTTGTGCCGGGCTAAGGCTCTAATGAAACGATTATTAAATCCCATCGAGGATTTAATAATCGTTCTTACCCGCATTTTGCGCAATGAAATGAGCAAATGCATAGCGAAACACTGATTAACGTCGAGTTAATCAGTGTTTCGCTAAGAATGCAAGTGTTCCAGCCCGTGCAGCAACTCAAGGGCGTTTTCCTTGCACTCTCCGCAAACCGTGCCGATTTTGGTCGCCTGCTGAAGCTCTTCCCAACTGCGCGCGCCGTTGTTAAACGCGGTTTCCAAATCCTTGTCTGTAATGCCAAGACAATTGCAAATTACGGTAACCGGCTCTTTCAGATTGCCCGCCCGGCCTGTTTTTTCCAGATAATTATCGATGGCATTTCGCAAAGCCTTGTCGCCAAGCACGGAACAGTGGACTTTGTAGTCGGGAAGTCCGCCAAGTTTTTCGACCAAATCGGCCGGGCGCAACTTGTACGCTTCCTCGATCTTCATTCCTTTTATGATCATCGAAAGCACGCTGGTACTTGCAATCGCGCTGGCGCAACCGTAGGTTTTCCAGCGGACATCCGTAATAACATCGTCATTGATTTTAAGGAGCATCAGCATTTGATCCCCGCACTTTACAGCGCCGGCGACCCCTCTGGCATCTGCGCCAAAACTGCCCTCTTCTTCCCAAAGGACATTTTGCGGGTTTGTAAAATGCTCCTTAACCGTATCTGAATATAACCAATCTGTCATAAAAACTCCTGTTGCGGCGTTTTATTGCGCCATCGCCCTTAATCTTGCAATTATTGGCGGCATTTTTTCTATTATATAGAAGATATCGTCTTTGGTAATACCCCAGCCCAAACTGAAGCGGATAGACCCGTGCGCCAGCTCTGCCCCCAAGCCCAGCGCGACAAGCACATGGGAAGGCTCAAGGCTTCCAGAGGCGCAGGCCGACCCGGTAGAGGCCTCGATACCCTGAATGTCCATCGCCAAAAGAATCGCCTCGCCCTCTGCGCCTGTAAACGAAACATTCAAGGTGTTGGGCAGAACGTCTTGGGGGTGGCCGTTAATTTTTACGTTGGGAATTTCGCGTAAAAGCCCCTCTTTTAGCTGATCGCGCAAAGCGGCCATCTGCTTGCCGTATTCTTCAAGCTCGCCGGCGGCGATTTCCGCCGCTTTGCCAAAACCGAAAATGCCGGGATTGTTGTAAGTCCCCGCCCGCAGGCCGTTTTCCTGATGCCCGCCATGCACAAGGGGTATGAGCGGGCTGTTTTTTTTGACATACAGAGCGCCGGCTCCCTTGGGGCCGTAGATTTTATGCGCCGAGACTGTCAGATAGTCCACGCCCAAGTCTTCCACGTTGAGGGGTATCTTGCCCAGAGCCTGCACCGCGTCGGTGTGCATCCACGCGCCGCAAGCTTTTACAAGCCGGGAAATCTCTTTTATATCTTGAACCGTGCCTATCTCGTTATTGGCGGTCATTATCGAGACCAAGAGGGTTTTTTCGCTTAGTGCCGCTTTGAGCGCGTCCATTTTGAGCTTGCCGTATTCGTCCACCGGCAAGACCGTTACCTTAAAGCCGTTTTCTTGCAGGTAAAGGGCGGCGTTCAAAACGCAGGGGTGCTCGATCGCGCTTACGATAAACTCGTTGCGGCCAGTTTTGAGCAAACTGCCGTCTTCGGAGCAGGCAAGACTGCGCATGGTTTGAAAGACGGTGTTGTTGGCCTCTGAGCCGCCGGATGTAAAAACGATGCTTTGCGGGGGCGCGCCCAAAAGTTCGGCCACGGCTTTTCTGGCTTGTTGAACCCTTGCATTTGCGGAGCGTCCAGCGGTGTGCATACTGGAGGCGTTGCCGTAAGAATCCAGCCCTTCGATTACTGCCGCTTTAACATCGGGTTTAAGTGGGGTGCTGGCGTTAAAATCTATGTAAATGTGTCTTTTTTCGCTCATGTTTCTTCCATTCTAAATGGTTTTTTGGAAAAGCGGCCTAAACCGTCAACCCGAAATCAAAGCTGTTCGTAATGACGCTCGGTTTCCTGTTTGGCCTACTAATAATATACCAAATTTATCTGGAAAGAGCAACCGCCTGCCGGCAAGAGGTCTGCCCGCGCTTGGCAAAACGAGGTTTCTATGGCAAAATCAACTATGGATGGATTTTATGGATATATTTGAAAACATTGATTCCCAGCTTAAAACAGACATGGACAGAATCGCCAATGGCATAGGCTTGACTACCGCCGACGCTGTGCGCGTGTTTATGAAGCAGTTTGTCGCACACAAGGGCTTTCCTTTCGATGTTGTCCTTGCACAGCCGGAGAGATATAATGCCGAGACAATGCAGGCTATGCACGATGCCAAAAATGAAGTTGACTTGACCCCCATGACCCGCAAGGAAATGAGAGAAATGTGGGAATCGGCAAAGTGAAGACTTTGAGTCGCCGGCCTCTTGAACAAAGCTGAATATTTTTGTAAAAATAAACATGGTTAATAGAGATTCGGATTGTTTTGCTTCATCAGCGGAGTTTTTTTCATGGATTACGAGCTTTGCCAACCTTGAACGCGGGCAGGTTCCAAGGAGCTTCAGCCTTGATCGCATGAAATTACTTTGCAACATTGCTGGGAACCCTGAGCGTTGCGCCCCCTCTATCCACATTGCCGGCTCCAAGGGCAAGGGTTCGATTACCGTTATGACAACCTCCATGCTGACGGCCGCCGGCTACCGGGTCGCCCGTTATATGTCGCCTCATGTAAGCGATATTCGAGAACGGGTTTGTCTGGGCGATGATTTTTTTGACGAGGCTGTCTATTGCAAGGCCGGCGACGAGGTAAGGCTGGTCGTGGACAGGGAGCTTGCAAAGCTGGAAAACTCCCCCTTTGACCCGGCTGTCGAAAACGGCGAAGCCCCGACTTTTTTCGAGCTTTTTACCTTGTTTTACTTCATCTGCGCCCGCATTTCCAAGTGTGATATTATGGTGATTGAAACGGGCATGGGCGGCAGGCTTGACTGCACAAATGTTGTTGATCCGCTTGTTTCCATTATAAGTCTTATCGAGCTTGAACACACCAAGTTTTTGGGGAACACGATTCCGGCGGTGGCGGGCGAAAAGGCCGGCATTATAAAGCCGGGGAAGCCGGTTATTGTTTCCAAGCAAGGCGATGATGCCCTTGAGGTTTTTCGCAAAACGGCCAAGGAAAGGCAAAGCCCGCTGACGTATTTTCCCGAAGCGGCAAAGATCGAAAATCTTGAGGTGCACAGCGGCGGCACGGATTTTTCGCTTGTTCTTACCGGCGGGCTTGCTAACGGCTTTGCCGACGCTCCCATTCGCTTGGCGATTCCGATAAGCGGCGCGGTTCAGGCGGAAAATGCGGCGATTTCGATTATTGCGCTAAAAACGGTGTTCCCGGACATAAAAGACGAAGCCTTAAAACAGGGGCTGGCCGCTCTAAATCTCCCGGCGCGGTTTGAGCTTGTTTCAAAAGACCCGATTTTGGTTATTGACGGAGCGCACACTCCGCAAAGTGTCGATCTTTGCACGGAAACTTTCCGTTCGATTTACGGCGACGGCCATATTCTTATTTTCAGTTGCGCCGAGGATAAAAACATAAAAGGCATGGCCGAGGTTCTGCTTCCCCATTTTTCCGCCGTGGTTATTACCACGCCGGGAACTTTCAAGATAAGCGAGCCGGATAAAATTTTCGCGGTTTTCAGCGAGGTGGCTGCCGCGATGGCGGCCGGGCAGGGGTCGCCTCCAAAGGTTCGTTTGGTCAAGGACACAGGGGAGGCTTTTAAGGCGGCTTGGCAATTGGCGCAAAGCGAGAAAAAGGCGCTTTTGTGTACCGGCTCTTTTTACTTGGCCGCCGAAGTTCGCAACATGGCAAAGAGTCTTTGACCGGCGGGGGGCACTGGTTGCGTTGGGTTAATCAGTGCCTTCCCCCAAAAATGTCAGTATTATGTTGTTGACATCTTCCGGGTTATCTTGGTTGGAATTATGGCCGGCATTGGGGATTATAAACAGCGTGCAATTGCCGTCAATTTTTGCCCATGCCGCCATTGTCTTTTTTATGTTGCCGGTTTTATCGTCAGCACCGCAGATGAGTAACACAGGCACGCTAAAACGATACTCGTCGTTGCCGTGCAAGCAATCAAACAGCGACATTATGATTTCGATAAATCGCTTTTTTCCAATTTTTTCAAAGCATTGTTTCGCATAATTTTTTACATGGCCGGTATTCCCGCAAACATTTGCGCTTTGGCTAATGAGTAGTTTCCACGGGTACACGCTAAAAATAAAGCGAGTCATTTTTATCGCAAGTTTTTCCGGGGGGCTTAGTTTGCTGGCATTTATTGTACTGCCAATAAGCACTAGCTTGGTAACTTTTTCCGGGTAACGATACGCAATTTCCTGCGCGAGGTTTCCTCCCATTGACTGCCCTATAATAACGGCTTGTTTTATTTGGTGAATCTCAAACAATTGCAAGCAGTCGTCGAACATATCCTTAAAGGCAAACCGCACAGATTTATCCATTTTAGACAATCCATGCCCGCGTGCATCCCAAACGATTATGTTATAGGAGCTATCGAATATGCCTATGTTTTTTTCAAACATAAGGTGATCGCACCCGGCACCGTGCAACAGGATAATGTGTTTGTTTTTATCACTCCCGGCCTTGTGCCAGTAATATACTTTACAGTTTGCATTGTAAAAATTTAACTGCTGGAAGTTGCTGAAGCTCATTACCGTTTTTCCATCAAAAATAAGTATTCTAAATTTTCTTTTTCAACATCTTTTACCCAATCATTTGTCCACTTCATTGTAGCCATAACGTTTTTTTTGTAATTTATTTTTTCTATTTCTATAATTTTACCATAACTATTCAAAACATTGCTTAATTCTTGAGCCGTTGCTCTTCCGCCTGAACTGTAGGACAAAATAATATAATTTGCGGCCGTTTCTTTTATAAGTTTTTCGATAGCTTCAATAACAATAAACCTTCCCGATTCGCTTTTTCTAAATTCTTCAAAAACAGAACCGGCAACTGTATCGGAAGTATCTGCCCGTCTTTTTGCCTTGCCAAAAATTTCCGGTTTATCATTCAAACATATTGTCGTCCAAATATGGTAATATGACGCATAACGGACACGCGAAGGCGGCATTTTTTCATTATTCGAGCCGTAAGGTGGGTCGAAATAGGCGATATTTATATTATCCGGCAAATTTTTTATCGCATTAAAAATATCCTGATTCATTACGACATTTTTTTTATTGTTTACCCATAGGTTTGGCACTTCTAACTTCATATCATTATACGAGCGCGGCGACCATTCGTTTAAATATGAGGCATAATGCCCAAGCGTGCTGTCCACTTGATCTAACGCAAGTATTAAGCTTGTTATGGCAACTGATTTTGTAACTTCGTCAAGTTCTAATTTATCAATTTCTTCACGGATAGCATCTAACTTGCGAGTGTTTTTCTTTTGCCACGGTTTTTTTAAGCCGTCTCCATTAGCCGATATTTTTTGCGTTCCATCTCCGCCGTAATGTTCTGTAAACCAACCGTCAACAGGCTTAATGGAGTTAAAATGATCGATTAACGGCTGATAACTTTTTGGCTCTTTTGTGTTCATTAAAAAAGCTGTATTAAAAACTTTTGTATACGGGGCGATATCATTGGCATAAACCCTATATCCAGCTTTTGCATATGCCTGGCTAACTCTTGTAGAGCCGGAAAACCCGTCAAAGATAATAGCGTTTTTTAAGTTTCCAGTAACTTTTTTAGAAAGATTGAGTATATAGGACAATAGCTTCAATTTAGAACCCGTGTATTTTATTGCATGAGTTTCTGGGGTATCAAGAATTAAATCATCAAATAAAATATCAGACATATCGATTATCCGTTCATGTTTGTTTTTTGTTCGTCAATATCACGCGCAAGAAACGTTAGTGCTTCCTGATGCCCTTTCGCCGTGCAAAGAAGTGCATACGAAAACAGTTTTACAAGAATAGCATTATCAGAATAGTCAATCCAGCCATTGGTTGCGGAATTAAAATATGGCGTTGCGTGTTTTGTGTTTGTCCACAATCCACGCTGAAGCGCATTGGCGGCAGCATCGCCGTAACGGACTTCACAAATGTAATTTTTATTTGAATCGAAAAAACGAAATGTTGGATGTTTTCTGCCTTTTCCTTCGCTTTCCAATATAATTGATCTTGTAGATGTCATCGCTTTTGCAAAATCAAAAACCATAATATTGCATTTTTTATTTTTCTCATCATATATTAACGGCAATACATTTATATTTTCAAATTCGGAAAATTCTTTCGAGCCAAATATTGTTTTTATAATACTTAAATCATCGATTGTGTCTTTTTTAAAAGACTTCAAATATGGAAACATTGTTGAATTTTTATCTGTGGACAATTGAAGCGGTCCATCTCCGTAAGCTTTGAGGCTTATCGAGAAATGAACTTTTGAAATTTCATTTATTATTTTTATATCCTCTTCGTGTTTTTTTGCACGATACAACTCTTTGCCAACATGAACCGAACTAAAGTCATACATAAATTGATTGATAAATTCGGATATTCCTATTTCGGCTAAATCACCGTGAGTTTTATTGCCAATTAAACGCATGGTAAAAATATTGCTCAGAGTTGTTTTTATTAAATGCGGATTTTTTGTTATCAAATGTTTGAATCTGACAACAAAATCCTTGAAAGCCTCTGTCTTAGTCATCAATGCTCCCCAATGTTACGGTGGTTTGGCCTTTGCCCTTGCTTTTCACACTGTATCAACTATACAAAACAAAGTCAAGGGGCAGAATGGTCATAGCTCTAGCTGGAAAGGAAAGCGCCGGCTGCCGAACAACAAAAACCTAGCCAAGTGCCGCCTGAGCCACCCCCGCCGCCTGCCGCCCCTTCCCGTGAGGCATCTCGCTTGCAAGCCCAGGGGATTCGCCAATCAGCCTTTCGCCGGGGACAAGCCCGGCACGTCCCACTGGGGGGGAATCTTGGCGGGCATTCCTTTGGAGTCAACAAAAGCCCAGGTAACCCGTGCGCCGGCCAGCAGATCGTTTCCGCGCCAGATTTCCTGCGCCAGAACACCGCTTACAGCCCCCTTTTTGACGGGGTAGGTTTTTACAACAAGCTCCTCGTCAACAAAGGCCGGCTTTTTGTAGTCAATTTCTATGCGGGCAATATACATCCCGTAGCCGCTTTCAATCAACTTAGGGTAATCGAAACCAATGTCTTTAAGCAATTGGTAGCGGGCAATCTCCAAGTAATGGAGGTAATTGGCATTGTTGACGTGCTTGTAACTATCGCACTCGTAAGTGCGCACCCGTAATGAATATTCGCTTATCATAGCTAATAATAGCACACATAAGCGGCTTGGAAAAGAGACCCCGGCAACACCCCCGGCACATCAACCCTGGCGTTTTCTCAAGCCGGAGCGGATCGGGCGCAGTTGGGCGTCGCTTACCTTGGAGGGATCGTCAATCCCGGCAGGCAGTTCGCGGCCCTCCTCGTAGGATACATCTTCTTCGACAAAATCGTCGGCGAGGGTTTCTTTTTGGGGGGAATCTTCGATAACAAGCTCGGAGTTCTTTAGCTTTGTCGCAATCAACTTAGTAACGCCCGATTCCGCCATAGTTACACCCAAAAGCGTTTGCGCGGCAGCCACAGTTTTTTTGTTATGCGTAATAATAATAAACTGACTCGTCGCGCTAAACTCCCGCAAAAGATGGACAAAGCGGTTTACATTTGCGTCATCAAGAGCGGCATCGATTTCGTCTAACAGGCAGAAAGGGCTAGGGCGCACCATGTATGTTGCGAATAACAGAGCGACCGCCGTCATGGAACGCTCGCCGCCGGAAAGCAGCGTTATGTGCTCCAGCTTTTTCCCAGGCGGCTGGGCGAAAATTTCTATGCCTGATTCCAATACATGGTTTGCATCGGAAAGAAGCAACTCCGCACGGCCGCCGCCGAAAAGCCGGCGGAACATATTGTGAAAGTTTTTCTTAATGCGGTTGTATGCAGAAAGAAACATCTCGCAGGCCTCCTGGCGAATCTCGGCAGTCAAGTCTTCCAAGTCTTTGCAGGCCTTTTCCAAGTCGGCCATTTGCCCGCTAAGAAACTCGTAACGTTCTTTTGTTTCGGCGAACTCTTCCGGGGCCATAAGGTTTACGGAACCTAACTCCTTCATCTTTGCCCGGGCGCTAACAAGAGACTCCCTAAGATCGGCAGCGTTAGCTGTAATCGTAAAAATACGCTCTTCAAATTCCATTAAGTCGCGGGAATGGTTTTCGCGAAAATTATCTTGAATGTTTTTTATCTCGGTCTCGGATTGCACAAGCTCAAGCTGAATCTTTTCGATTTCCGCCTGCACCTTTGCAAGCTGCGCCGCCCTCTTGTTGATCGCATCTTTCCTGCCCGCAACCTTGGAGTTGCGTTTTTCAATATCCTTTTCAAGATTTTCCAGATCGGCGTTAAGACTCGTCCCCTTCTGCCAAATGGCGGCAATTTCTTCCTGAATATCCGTTACGCGCTCATTAACCTCTTCCAGCTTTTTACGCGCGAAAAAAAGCTCGTCCCGGATAGTTTTCAAAAGCTCTTCCTGGCCAGTCAACTCCCTGCGTATAAGTTTCGCCTGCCCCTCGGCGGCCTGCGTCTGGGCTTTTATACGGGCAAGGTTTATCCTAAGCTCTTCCAGCGTCGTGCGATATTCATCAATTTTTATCGAAAGGTTCGCATTGTCGCCTAACAGGGCTTTTATTTTTATACGCCTTTGTTCAATCCCCTCTTTCGCCCCCCGGATATTTTCGTCTAACGAGCGTTTTCTTGTAATAATACCCTGCGGCGAAAGAAAATCATCAATAAAATGAGGGGAGTTTTCCCGATAATCGCTAAAAAGCGCGGTGGCGTTATTCGCAAGACTGGAAGCCTCGCCCAGGGCTGCCGCAAGAGCGGCCGCAATGCGCGAAAGTTCCGCCGGTTCCACCGCCGATCCGCTTGCGCCCGCCGCCTCCAAATCCCGGACAAGCTTTTCCCGCCCGCCAAGAATCGCTTTAAGTTTACCCAGCGTGTCATTCAAGGCGGCCTCGGCATTGCGCCTTTGCGCGCTGGAGTAGCCGGCCTTTTTTAACCCGGCATCCAACTCGGCAACAATGTCGTCGGTTATAAGCTCCAGATTTTTTTCCAACACAGCAAGCTCTTTTTCAAAGCCGGTGATTTCTTCCTCCGCCTTTTTTGCCGCCGCGTCATTCCCGGCAATACTGCTTGCTGCAAGTTTTATGTTTTCCTCAAAAGAGCCGATGTTTTTTTCGATGCTTTCCGCTTGTTTTTGCAGATCGCTTACCACGCCGTCCTGCTCGCTGGCATCCAGCGTTAAATCTTCTATTTTAATGAGCGTCTGTTTTTCCCGGCTTTCGTTCTGGCCGATTTTTACTTTTAGCTCGCTCGTCTGTTCGTTCAAAAGCCGCGCTTCGTTTTCTTTCGCATTTTTTTCCACGGCCAGCCCGTAGATTTTTTTCTGCAACTCCACCAGTTGGGCTTCCATGGAGTTTACCTCGTCCATGTTCTCCTGAATGGCTTTGTTCTCCGCCTCCATCTCATCTCTTATTCGCTGTCGCTCGGCCGTGCGCCCTCTTAAATTTTCGCCCCGCTCGCTTTGCTGGTATTTGAAATGTTTGAGCCGGAGGAGCTGAATGTCAAGTTCAAGATTGAAGATTTCGTCCCGCAAGGCGCGGAAGCTTTGTGTTTTTTCGGCCTGCACTTTCAAACTGTCGTGGCTTCGTTTTACCTCGTTCAAAATGAGTTCGGCGTTACGCATATTTTCCAGAGTTTTGTTAAGATTGCGTTGCGCCTCCGCCCCGCGCTCCTTAAAACGGGTGATGCCCGCGACTTCCTCGAACAGTCCGCGGCGTTCTTCGGGTTTGGAAGAAAGGATTTGGTCGATTTTGCCCTGCTCCATGACCGAGTAGGCCGTTTTGCCGATGCCGGTGTCCCAAAAAAGTTCGCGTAAATCTTTTAGCCGCACCTGCGCCGAGTTGATAAAATACTCGCTTTCGCCGGAGCGGTAGAGCCGCCGTTTGATTTCGACCTCTGGCATATCCAGCGGCAAGAGGCCTGTTTCGTTGGCCAGTGTGAGCGCGACCTCGGCGACGTTCAGCGCCTTGCGGGTTTCCGTGCCGTTAAAGATGACATCTTCCATTTTTTCGGCCCGAAGCGATTTTGAGGAATGCTCCCCCAAAACCCACTTGACCGCGTCCACGACATTGGACTTTCCGCAGCCGTTTGGCCCCAACAAAGCAGTAATGCCGCCCGAAAATTCAATTTCCGTTCGGTCGGCAAAGGATTTAAAACCGAGAATCGTAAGTCGCTTTAGAAACATTTTTTGCAAACACCCGTGGCGGCTCTAAAATTTTGAAACAGCCCGCCCAAACCCAGTATACCATTTTATCGAATTCGCTTGCAAGGTCTTTGCGGGGCGCAGGCATACTTTTTTATGAATAGATGGGCGGGCGGGTTTACGATAAGGCCGCGCTTTTCTTGCCATAATATAGAAGAAACAAGAGCGAACCAAAGGTTCGCTGTGCCGTTGCGCCATTTTCGGGAGGCGGCCGCAACCTGCGGCCGCAGGTTGCGGCTTGCCGGGCTTTTGCCGGGCGCGGGGCTGTGAATTTACTCCCAATTTGCGCCTTCGTGAGAATCTTTCTCCCTATATTATGGCCAAATTTAGAACCGCTGGTGAAAATTAAAGTATTGACATACTCAAAGTTTTATAGTAACATTGCAAAATAATGCTATTTTGTGCCAAGAGGAGACTAGTTTATGGATAAAACCGAAAACGCGATAGAATTGACGGATTTGCGCCTTGCCTGCAAACAATTCGCCATGCTGTACTTTCACTTTTGCAAAACGCTGAAAGATGCTTTTGGCGCGGATAAAGCCCTGCCCATCGCGCAAAAAGCCGTCTTTGAATTTGGCCTTGACCGCACAGACCGCGCTCGCGAGCGGGCAGCCGCCTTAGGCATCGAAACAAACGTGGAAAACTTCCCGCAGGCAAACGACCTCCCTTCAATAGCCTGGACCGGCTGGAAACAAGAAATGGGCGGGGTACGCTGCCCTTATGCGGAAGTATGGCTAGGGTATTTTGAAGCAAACGCATGGTTCAAACCATTTGCGTCAATGTACTGCGACGTGATCGATACCACAAACATAGAAAACTTTACACGGACAACATCGCAAAAAATAACGAAAAACCTCCTTTGGGGGGACGACTGTTGCGAGCGGGAGTACTTTGAAAGTGCCGCCGCCAAGGAAGGAAAATACAGCTACGGCGAAAGAGCCGGCAGCCTGGAAATATAAGGGAGACCGTAAAATGCCGGGTATTTTAACACTGATACTAGTGCCAATAATTGTGCTTATAATCGGATTTTTTATGTGCGGCCTGCATAAAAAACCTTAAAAACATCATCCGCTGGAAGGAGAATTGGCGATGGACAACACACTAACAATAATCACTGTGATTATCATCACGTACACACTGGGCTTAACCGCAATGGGCTTGTACTTTAGCAAACGCGCCAGCAGCTCAAGTGCCGAATTTTATCTGGGAAGCAGAAGCATAGGACCGGTAGTTACAGCAATAGCCACCGGAGCTACCGGAAGAAGCGCGTGGCTTCTTTTGGGCGTGGTGGGAACCGCCTACGTGTTCGGCATAGCCGCGCTATGGGCGATGGTTCCCTTGACCCTGACCGAAATGTTCGGCATGGGACACGCCGGCAAACGCCTGCGAATATTCACAGCGAAAATGAACAGCATCACCTGGCCGGATTATTTGGAAAACAGATTTGGCGACAAGCAGAAAGTCTTAAGACTAGCGGCAATCATCATCATTTTGTTTTTCTACGTCGCCTACTCCGGGGCGCTGCTTATGAGCGGAACAATGATGCTAGGACACATATACGGCATGAGACCAATCCATGCGGTGTTACTGTGCGCCGGCATAATCCTGCTTTACACCGCTACCGGCGGCTACCGCGCCGTTGTTATGACCACATACCTTCAAGGCTTGATAATGCTGGCAAGCATGGTGATAATACCAATCTTCCTTCTGTTCAGCCTTAGAGGAACGGACATCATAGCATCGATAATGGCGATAGAGCCAATGCTGATAAGCACCCCCGCCGGGGCGGCATCCGGCACATGGATAGCCGGGCAGCTTGCCATAGGACTGGCATCGTGGGGACAGCTTCACATACTGATGCGTTATATGTCTGCGAAAAACCCCGCTGTCATGACCAGATCGGCCTTTGGGAACGGCGTGTGGAACATCACAGTCGGAACCGGGGCGGTTGCAACCGGTTTATTGGCCCGCCTTGTCTGGAACACCCCGGAGCAAATACCCGGCGGCAACACAGAGCTAATCACCGCTGTAATAGCGACCGAGCTTATGCACCCGGTAATGGGCGGAATTATCATAGCGGCGGTAATTTCGGCCATCATATCCACAGTCGATCAGCTTCTTTTGACGACATCTTCAACCATAACGAAAGATTTGTACCAAAACATGATCAACAAAAACGCGACCGAAAAAAGCGTAGTGCTTATGTCGCGCATAGTTCTAATCATAACCACCGCGTTTGCGGTAGTGCTTGGACTAAGCGATAACGAAACGATTTTTTGGTTCGTCCTCTTCGCCTTCGGCGGCTTGGGAGCGGCATTCGGCCCCGTGTTCATCCTTTCGGTGTACTGGAAAAAAATGACAAAGTGGGGCGCGTTAGCCGGGATGGTCGTGGGCTTAGTCGTAACCGTTGTCTGGTTTTTCACCCCGCAACTAAGAGAGATGATATACGAACTTGTGCCGGCCTTCTTTCTGGCGGTGGCCGCTTGCGTAATCGTAAGCCGCCTAACTTATAAAGACATCCCGCAAAACGTGGACGAGATGTTTAATAGCTTGAACGACCCAAACCCGAAGTAGAAATATGTTGGGGTATCCTAGGGAAACGCGTTTCCCTAGGGTAACGCGTTATCCTAGGATAACGATGATTATTACATCGGCACAAATCTAAAGCCGTTTCCTTCGGCTTCTACCCTGCCGACTCCCGGTTGAATAATGTGCATTCCGCCAATGGGAATATTATTCGTTGCCGCATACCCCAAAATTTGCCTGCGGGAAGCGGCCGCCGCAGCGGGGTTTACATCGTAGGTTGCCGAAATATCCGGGTTGGGGAACTGTACAAGAGCGATATGCAAAAAGTCCCCTGCGATAAAAAGACGCTCGCCTTCGTCTTCAATTTCGTCTTCAATCAAAAAAACCGTATGGCCGGGCGTGTGTCCGAAATTGGCAACAGGGCTTATTCCCGAAAATAGCGGAACTATGGCCCCCCCAAGCCCGCCCGGCTCAAACGTGTCGAGCCGGCCTTCGTAAAGAGCCAAAATGTCTGCCGCCGCTTGGTTCAAGTTAATCTGCGTAAAGTATTCGAAATCCCTTGCCGGTACAAAGATACTGGCATTGGGAAAGACGGCCCCGCCATCGCCTTGCAAACCGCCAAGCCGCAAGCCCCCAAAGTGGTCCCTGTGCAAATGCGTAAGCAGTACGGCATCGATCATATCCGGTTCCAGCCCCAGCGTTCTTAATCTGTCCAGAATTGTGTCGCCCGCGCCGATTCCAGTATCAATCATGATGTTTTTTTCTGGGGTTTTAATTAAAAAAGCGTTAGTCGTTTTTGTAAAGCCTTCCTTTGGAATGCAGCGCGCCAGAATTTCATGATCTGCATTTAAAAGTATTCCGGCATCGCCAAGTGCCTGGGATTCAACTAGCATGAAAACTTCGATACGCCCGACTTGCTGCGCAAAAATGCCATCGGCCACCATATTTTTTTTTACACTGTTTGTCGTTTTTTTCACTATACCCTCCATAATGTACTATAAAGCATTGGAGCATTAAAGGCTATACCCCTGCGGCGGCCGGCAAAGATACCCCAAGGCATCGCAGCCCATTGACAAATGCACGGTATTTGAATACAATAATAGCAATTAGGGGGCTTCATGGGCAACATCACTGTTAGCGTTGACGAGCAGACAAAGAAAAAAGCCGAAAAACTATCCAAAATTACGGAATTTGCGCGAAAGCGCCGCCCGCTATAAACGCCGACATGGCCAAAACTAATAAACCCTTTTTCATTTTGCCTCCAAAGCAAAACATAAGCCGCGCGGGGCCGTGATGCGCACACAGGCAGGGCAAACCCCGCTCGGCTTACAGAAATTTACAGCCCCTACGGGCTGTTTTCTATGCTAAAACCTGCGCAAAACAGGCCGCAACCTTTTCCGGGTTGTTTGTTGCCGGCACTGCCTTTACGCGGGGTTTATGCACTTGCTAAATTCTGCGCGTCAAAACACCTCCGTAAAAACGCCAAGGCATGAAACGCCACGGCACAAGACTTCCCCCATGCGGGAATTTGCCAAGAGTGTTGTTTTTAAAGATAAATTTGCTATTTTTTGCCGCTAAACACGGGGGGGG
>WRKI01000328.1 GCA_009778155.1 Spirochaetota bacterium | reverse complement strand
GTCTGACCAACAGGGCTGTTTATTCTTTCAGTCTGAAAAAAAATATCGAATTTACGATTCCTTGGAAAACCATAACGGCTGTGTCAAAAGAAAAAAGTCTGATCGGCGGCTCCGTCGTTTTTGAATTTCAAGACGGCGGCAAAGGCGGCGCAAAAAAACTGTTCTGCCTAAGCAAGGCGGTAATGGAATATGTGTTCAATCTGTCAAACCAAATGCGCCAAGACTTAGGCCGGCAGTAAGCGCGTAACAGAACGAAGGCTCCGCCAGTGCCGGCGGCGCAAGTTTCAATTTTCAAAGCACTTTTTTAGGCTTGCCTAAAAAATGCAAGGCTTGTCTTGGAACAAGCCCAATATTACAAACATAGCCGACAGGTCGGCTATATAAAGGAGAACAAATGTTTTGTTCAAAATGCGGAAGTAAAAATGAGGACGGCGAAAATTTTTGCGCCGCCTGCGGCACGCCGACGAAGAGTTCGGCGGCTCCCAAGCCGAGTGCGCCGGTAGCCGGCGGCAAAAAGAAGGGCAAGCTGAAAAAGGTCTTGTTTGCTGTCATAGCATTGGCAGTGGTAATTGTGGCGATAGAACTGATAACCAGCGGCGACGGCGCAACTAATCTGGACAGGGACAGGGCTACGGAGTTCTACGAAAATGCCGCCGGGCATATATTGGAGCTGCAGCCTATTATTCCTCATTTAGGCATAACCCCTTTTTACATTCGGGGAAATGTATATTATCCAATAGCTGACGGAACTTGGTCAAGATCGGGAAACACAATAACGGTCATTCAAGAGCACAGCGATACATTTTGGATTGAGCCTAGGGAGTTGCAATGGACTGTGCAGGGCGATTCCGTCATAACGGGCGAATTCGGCACATTCACAAGGCTCAGCCGCTCAAGAGCGCGCCAATTCGAGCGGACTCTGCCCTGGAATAGATACCAGTTGATCAATTAAACAGCCCGGCTTCGGCTTTGGGACGGCGGCCGGCCATCCCAAAGCCCCCTCCCCTCCCCGGCGGTTTTACAAATTTGTCAAGGCAATGTTAAGAAAAATTTAACCCCCTGTTCATTTTTTGTTAATAAATCCGCCTTATCCTTAAAGTAACAGCTTGAAAAGCTGAAAACTATTTTTTGGAGAGGCAATATGGAAAATCAAAATTCGACAGAACAAATGGAAAAGAAGGGCTTTAGCCAGAGCCTTCGCCGGAACAAAACAAAGATCGCGGCTGTGTGTGTCGCTGTTTTGCTAATATCGAGCTGTGCCCACCGTGCGGCAAGCTGGGGCGCACCGGCGGCGGCCGGCAAGGCTTTTTTCCTAACGGGGGGCGGGGGGTCAAGTGTCGCCGCAATGGAATTTGAACCGCTGGGGCTTGTGTTCGCCGAAGCCGACGGCTCAAGAAGGAACGGCTTTGGGGCGGCTCACGAAGCGCTAGTCCGGGAAGCCGCCGCGCTGGGAGCCGACGGTATTATCAATGTGAACATTTTCCCGACAAACAGAAGGTTTTTAAATGTAACATGGTCAGGTTCCGCCTTGGCAATAAGGTATCAACAGTAGCGGCGCCGGCTGTTCCAAATTTCGCTTTACGATTTTTGGAACAGCCCCTGCAAGGAGGAATTAAAATGGAAAAAGTTTTGCAGACAAATTTATTGTGCAAAAGTTTTGCCGGCAAGTACGCCGTAGAAAATGTATCAATAAACATAAACAAGGGCGACATCTACGGCTTTATCGGTGAAAACGGCGCGGGCAAAACAACGCTTATGCGGATGGTTTGCGGCCTTGCCGCGCCGACAAGCGGAGAGATAAAACTTTTCGGCAACACGGACTTGCAGGCGCAAAGACGCAACATCGGCTGCACGATAGAAACGCCGGCGCTTTACCCCGCAATGACAGCTATCGATAACATGGAAGCGCAAAGAATTTCGCTAGGCATAAAAGACAAAAGCATTTGCCGCAAGCTTTTGGATGCGGCCGGCATAAGCGGCACCGGCAAAAAGAAAACAAAGGATTTTTCCCTGGGAATGAAACAGCGGCTTATGATCGCTCTGTCTTTGCTGGGCAGTCCGCAATTGCTGGTGTTAGACGAACCGACAAACGGGCTTGACCCAATGGGTATAAAAGAAGTGAGCGACTTCCTTAAAACGCTCAACGAGACGCAGGGAACAACAATCCTTGTATCAAGCCATATGCTAGGCGAGCTTGAAAAAATCGCCACTCGCTACGGCGTTATACGATGCGGAAAAATGATTGATGAATTCAGCGCAGGCGAGTTGCCAGAGCGTCTTGGCAAAAACCTTGTTATAAGCTGCAGCAATCCGCAAAAGGCGCAAAGCATTGTCAAAAACCTGCTGCCGGCGGCCGTCTGCACACCGTGCATTGGCACGCCGGGTGCGGGAAACAGCATACGCATAGAAGGGCACGCGGATCAAGGCTGGCGCATTAACAAAACCCTTGTAGATGCAGGCCTTAGGGTAAACTCGATTGTGCCTAAGGGCGAAACTTTGGAGGATCATTTTTTGCGCTTGATAGGGGGAAAAACAAATGTGTAACATATTGAAGGCTGATTTTTTCAAGCTGAAAAAGAGCGGCGTTTTCCGCGCGTGCATCGCGCTGTGCGTCCTTGCGGGATTTTTTGTCGTGGCCGCCATGCACGCCGATATGTCGAATGCAGGCTCTCGGCCGGAGGCTACCGGGCAAACTTTGGAAACAGTAAGCGCGGCGCAGGCGGCCGCGACGGCCATGTCGTTCAGTTTTCACATAATTTTTATCGCGATGTTTGTATCAGTGTTTTCAGCTTCGGAGTTTGCCAGCGGGACTGTAAAAAACACGCTTTCCCGGGGGGCGAATCGCGGGGGCGTGTTTTTGTCGAAATTTATCGCAGGTTCAGTCGCATCCCTTGCGATAACGCTTGCCTTTGCCTCTGCCATTATTGCGCTTGGAACGGCCTTGTGGGGGCATAACGCGGCGGCAAGCCCCTCCCCCGGCGCTTTCGCGCTAATGTTATTTTTGCAGGGTTTTTTGGCGATCGCCTTTTGCGCATTGTTTACATTTACGTCAATGACCTTGCGCGTGGCGGGCGGCGCGATTGCCGCAAATGTTATAAGCGTTACGATGTTTTCCACGGTGCTTGCGGCGATAGGGCTTATGACCGGCGGCGAATTCAACCTTGGCAATTTGTGGCTGGCCGCCGTCGTGCAGTATTTTGCGGTGTTCGATTTTGGCGGGGTCAGTATTTCTCGCGGCCTTGCCATCGCCGGCGTTTGGACGGCCTCTTCCCTTGCGGCTGGGATTTGCCTTTTCGCACGGCGGGATGTAAAATAACGGCGCGGGTTATGCGGGCGAATTGACACGGCCGGCGCATTTTGGTAATATGAACGGAGTTGCAAATTCAAGGGGGAATCAATGACGATAAAACGCCGTCTGTTTTTTTCAAATATTCGCATGGTTTTGATAACAATCGGCGGTTTAATGTTTGCTTTGTTTGGCAACGCCGTTGTTATGCGCGGCATAATGATACATCACGGGTTTAACGGATTTATGGACATTGAAGCATACCGAAGACTGGCAGGCATCGCCATGCTTGCAAGTCTTGCGGTTTTCGTGGTGTTTTTCATAATCGTAAACAGAATTTTTTCCAAACGCATGACGGAAAAAATTACAAGGCCGCTGGAAATTTTAACCGCCGGCGTTAGCCGAATACGGCAAAACGATTTTTCCTTTCGCATTGAGTACGAACAAGAAAGCGACGACGAGTTTTACCAAGTCTGCGAGGCCTTTAATCTTATGGCGGGGCAGTTGGAAGCCTCCACCGCACAGCGGCTAAAAGACGAGGCCAACCGCCGGGAGCTTCTTGCGGGGATTTCCCACGATCTGCGCACTCCCCTTACAACCATTGGCGGCTATCTTGACGGCATTGAATCGGGGGTGGCCTCCACGCCGGAAATGCGCAAAAAATACTTTGACACGATAAAAAAAACAACTGCAAACATGAAGCACATTATCGAACAGCTTTTTTTGTTTTCAAAACTTGACATGGACGAATTCCCCTTTGCTCCAAGCCGCTTTGATCTTACGCGCGCTGTTTTTGACATAACGGAAGAGCTAACACAGGAATACGATAGGCGCGGCCTTGAGATAATCTTTGGCGAGTGTCCCGAACATATATTTGTTCGCGCCGACCTGTCGCATTTTAGAAGCGTTGTTGTAAACATTTTGGAAAACAGCACGAAGTACAAAAAAAAGGAAAGGGGCAAACTTGAAATTAGCGCAATCGCGGACAGCCGGGGTGGCAACTTTGCAGAGATTACATTTGCAGATAACGGCACAGGCGTACCCTCTGCGGCTCTTCCCAATCTGTTCAACGCCTTTTACCGAAGCGATCCCTCCCGGCACGCAAAGGGTTCGGGGCTTGGGCTTGCCATTAGCGCAAAAATTATCGAAAGATCCGGCGGGAGCATTCACGCGCAAAACGTAAGTTCCGGCGGGCTTGCGATTGTTATCCGCCTGCCAATCAACAGGGAGGGGGCGTAAATGGCAGAAGCAAAACCGCGAATACTGATTATCGAAGACGACCCGGACATTGCCGCATTGGAAAAAGATTATTTGGAAATACACAACTACGAGGTTGTTATCGAACCGGACGGCCGGCAAGGGGCAGAACGCGCTGTCAAGGAATCTTTCGCGCTGATTTTGCTTGACGTAATGCTGCCGGGCAAAGACGGAATGGCGCTTTGCAGGGAAATTCGCGCAAAGACTGACATTCCTATACTAATGGTAACGGCGCGTGTCGAAGATTCCGACAAAATTCTCGGCCTTGGGCTTGGCGCAGATGATTATATCACCAAGCCTTTTTCCATTGCCGAACTTGTGGCCAGGGTAAAATCCCACATTGCCCGTTACGCGCGGCTAACAAAAGCTCAGGGCGTGGCCGGCGACGAACTTGACTTCGGCAATATCAGAATCAACTTGGCAAGTCGCAAGGTTTTTGTTGACGAAACCGAAGTGCTTCTTACCCGCAAAGAATTCGAGCTTCTTTGTTTTCTAGCATCGAACCGGGACATTGTCTTTAGCAAAGAACAAATCTACGACAGGATATGGGGCGAAGATTTGCACGGCGACATTAGCACCGTAACGGTGCACATCAAGCGTCTTAGGGAAAAAATCGAGAAAAACCCAGGCGACCCCGCGCACATTCAAACCGTCTGGGGAACCGGCTACAAATTTACCGCAAAAGCCGCCCGTTGAGGAAGAGGGGCTTACGAAGGCACAAAGGGGGAAGGCGCGGCTTCAATCCCGCCCTACTTTGTGCATCCGTGTGAGCCTTTCTCTCAATCTCAGGTTTGCTGAAAATTCAGCTTAGGGTCTTTTCAAAATCTGCCGATACATGGTACAATACACTATGAATCGTATTTATTTTTTTGGATTTTTTGCAGTCTATCTACTTTTCGGCTTTGCGGCCTATGCCCAGTCCCCGCAGTCGCTTAGCGCGATGCAGAACTGGCAGGTCGGCAGGAATATTGAGGGTAGGGATGGGTTGGACGCGGCGAATCCCTTTTACGACGAGGCAATCCGCCTTTGCCAGCTCGAAATCGACAATAATGTCGCGACCCGGGACACTTACACGATTATTACGTGGGCTTTGCGCCGTCAAAACAGGCACAGCGAGGTTATCGCCTTGGGGCAGCGCGGGCTTGCCAGCTTCCCGGATGAGTTCCGCATAATGCAGACTATGGGGGAATCTTGGTTTTTCTTGGGCAATTTTAACAATTCCCTCCATTATATGCAGATGTATACCCACGCCCTGCCTTTGGGGGAGCGCAGTTCCGTAGCGTTTTTCTTCGTGGGCGAGATTCATCGTCTTACGCAAAGGTTCCACCATGCGGATATTGCCTACACTGCGGCCGTCGCGCTGGCTCCCAATCTGCCGCTGTGGTGGTACCGGCTTGCCACTGTCCGCGCCGCCGTCGGGGACATGGACGAGGCTATCGCGGCTTTCGAGCAGGTTCTCCGGCTCAATCCCAACCACCAAAGCGCGATTCAAAGGCTCGCCCAGCTTAGGGTGCAATAGCCGCCACCGCGCCCGGCTCCCATTGGGGCGGGCGCAGGCGGCGGCTTTGCCGGAGTCTAAAATCGCAAAAGCGTGGGCAAAAGGATTGACAATAGAGCATGGGTAGTAATATACCATACATCGAGAAAATTATTCCCATTATAGTATCTATCGCATCGCCAGACCAAATTATACTTTTTGGTTCCTATGCAGCGGAAAGCCATACTGAAAAAAGCGATCTTGATTTACTCATTTTAAAAAAAGGCCTAAAAAACAGCTTCGATATTATAGATGCCATTTATATGGCTTTTTACGAAAATAAAATAAAAATACCGGTTGATTTGCTTGCAATTGACTTTAATAGATACAGCGAAGTGAACGATGAAATAGGGTATATCTATAAAACAATAAAAGAACATGGGAAAGTGTTATATGGAGCGTTATGAATCATGGATCGAAAGAGCAAAAAGCAGTCTTGAAATATCAATAATAGCAGTCAACACTATTGTATATTACGAAGACTTGTGTTACCAATCCCAACAAGCTGTTGAAAAAGGCCTAAAAGGTCTTTTAATCTATTATGGTGTTGAGCCTGAATTTACACATAACATTGGAATATTGTTAGCTGAACTTGAAAGGTTTGTAAAAATTCCTGAAAATATAAAAGAGGCCATTAATCTAACAAAATATGCTGTTATAACGCGGTATCCAGGGGTATATGATGAAGTTACAAAAGAAAAACATGAAGAAAGTGTAACTATTGCGAAAGAATGTTTGGAGTGGATCGAAAAAACAATTAAAGAATGCGAAGCCAGCAGAAAATAAAAACAAAAAACGCTCACAACAGCCGCGCTCTGAAAGCATAAACTTCGTTGCACAAAACCAACTCGGCAGAGGGGGTTATCGTCCGGGAGCCGCCACCGCTAAAAAAAGCCCCTTGGCCTGCGCCAAGGGGCTTTTCGCTTTTAGACCCCGCCGCCGGGCGAGGCTGTAAAGTCAACTGCCGGCACTACTTTTTTGGACTGAGCGCGTTGCAGCAAAAAGACAAAGACAGTAATGCCCAAGCCGATCAAGTCGCTGGAAAGCCCCGGTATTATTAAACCAAGCGCGCCGCCAAGCATTAGAAGCCGCAATGGCGTGTTAATTTTTGTGAACAGGAAACCTTCAACCGCCGACCCCAAAAGCAAAACCCCTATAAAAGCGGACGCGGTTGATTGCAAACCGCCCAGGAAGGTTGTGTCGATCAGCATGAGCGCCGGGGAAAAAACAAAAATGTAAGGGATAATAAAGCCGGCTATGGCCAGCTTTAACGCCTGAACGCTGGTCCTCATGGGATTGCCGCCGGACAGGCCTGCCGCCGCAAAAGAAACAAGAGCCACAGGCGGCGTAATGTTGGCAAACATGGCAAAGTAGAAGGCAAACATATGCGCCGCCCCCGGCGGAACGCCCAGCCGCGCAAGGGCGGGAGCCGCAATGGTCGCCGTAATTATGTACGCCGGAATCGAAGGCAGGCCCATGCCCATAATCATGCAGGCGAGCATTGTAAAGACCAGCGTTAAAAGCATATTCATGTTGCCCAGCGTGATTATCGCGTCGGCCATGTTAAGCCCGAAACCCGTTATCGCAAAAATGCCGATGATAATGCCGACACAGGCGCAGGCTATCGCAACAGGGGCGGTCTGCTTGGCCCCGTCAGCAAATGCGTCCAGAATATCCTTAAAACTCATGCGCGTAGCAGGACGCAGCCATGACACGACAATCGTTACCATGATTGTCCAAAAGGCCGAGAAAATAAGCGTCGTGCCGGAGAAAAACAACATATAGAATAGAAACAAAAGAGGCAAGGCCATGTGCCCCCGCTCGCGCATGACATTGCGTATTTTGGGCAGTTGGTCGCGGGGAATACCCACAAGACCGCTTCTCGATGCGCGAAGGTGAACCTGTATGTAAATGCCGGCAAAAAAGAGCAGGGCGGGAATAATCGCCCAGATGATTATTTGCGAATAATTTACCCCAAGAATCTCCGCCATAATAAAGGCCGCCGCCCCCATTACCGGCGGCAAAATCTGGCCGCCGACAGAAGCCGAGGCTTCAACCGCGCCGGCAAACTCTTTGGAATATCCCGATTTTTTCATTAAAGGGATGGTGAAAGGGCCGGTGGTGCAAACATTGGCAATGGCCGAACCGTTTATCGACCCCATTAACGCCGATCCGATAACGGATACCTTGGCAGGGCCGCCCTTTGCCGCGCCGGCAATTGCCATTGCCATTTCGGTAAAAAACTGTCCCATGCCGGACTTCTGCATAACCGCGCCAAAAAGGACAAACAAAAAAATAAAACTGGCAGAAACGGCCACCGACGTTCCCAAAATGCCTTCGGTTCCAAGTATGGTGTTGCCAAGCTGCGGCCATGTATAACCCCGGTGCATGAACATTCCGGGAAAGTTGCGGCCGAACAGCCCGTAGGCGATAAATATGCCGCTAAGAATGGGCAAGGCCCAGCCTGTAATCCGGCGGGCGGCCTCCAAGGTTAAAACGACAAGCACCGTCGTAACAAAAGTGTCCATCGGGCTGGGTATGCCGGCGCGCATGATAAAATTGATAAAGTCCGACCAGATGAAAATCGGGACAAAAAGCGCCAAGGCGCACAAGGCCCAGTCGTAAATTGCCACTTTTTTCCGGCTTGCTTTTTTTCGCATGGGGTACATGATAAAGGCTAAAACCAGCATCATGCCGACGTGCAAAGAACGGTGTATGTGCACCGGCGGCGTGCCCATTACAGACACATAAAGGTGATAGAGCGTAACGGCAATGCACAGCCCATAGAAAAAATGCTTCATAAAGCCGCTGAAACCGCGTGTCTGGGACTCTTTATCAACCTTCTCCAAGTAGTCTTGAACCTGCTCTTGTTTTATAATTTCGTGTTCGCCTTGGGCGGCGGCCGCCTCTTGCGTATTTTTAGTTTCCAAAAAGATTTCTCCTTGCGACAGTTAAAACCATGCGCCTATTGTGCGGCAATTCGCTACCCCGTGTAACAAACTCGCCGGCGACGCGTATCTCCTGCGTGGCGGTAGGCGAGTTTATCCAAACAAGCTCTTGAAACTTTTGGTTGATTTCCGACATATAAATAATGCCGTCCCGAATCTGCACAACGCCTATGTCGTGGGGAATCCCTGCGCCAAAGGACGGAAAGCTGATCGTGTCTAGAATCAGGTTAAAGTATTCATCGATGCGGTAATACTCGTTCCACGGAATATTTTCAAGCGAATGTATCCAGCCGAAAAATAGCTCATCTCCCGGCGAGACTGGATGTTCGATATATACCTCGCCCGTTTGCCAGTCGGCAATGCGAAGCACCCTGTTTGAAGCCCTGTTAAACGAACAGGCCGCAAACAACAGCGTAACTGCCAAGAGCGCGCACAGGGCGGCTCCGTAAGTTTTTCGGTTTTTCGTTGCTTGCGGCCTCATAAGCTAATCTATCAAGCCCCTCGCCCTGAAAAACTCGGCGGCCCCGTCATGCAATGTAAATGCGCCAAGACCGCGCAAAGCCGTTTCAAGCCTGATATGCTCGGCGGCGACAGCGTGCGCGGTGTGAATATGCGCAAGCCCGGCCTCTGAATAGATGTTCTCAAGAAGATCGTAAACCACGCTGCTGGGCAAATTTTCATCGACCAGCATTACATTCATAACCGAAGCCGTTACCGTGTCAACGGCCGTGTCGAAAACTTCCCGGGGGATTACAGACG
Source organism: Spirochaetota bacterium (assembly GCA_009778155.1). GTDB lineage: Bacteria > Spirochaetota > Spirochaetia > Treponematales > Breznakiellaceae > WQXQ01. The sequence goes on along the minus strand of WRKI01000328.1, from coordinate 14,917 downwards.
CGACAAAGTAGGGATGAGTCGCCATCAACCTTTCCAAGCCTTCGCCTTCGATCGGAATAAAGTGAATCTCCCGCGTAAAACTAAGCTGGCGTATGGTGGCGTTGCCCAAGCCGGATGTAACAAAGGCGGCATCGGCCAGCCCGTTCTGCATCTGCTCTATAGCCTGTCCGTAAGCGAGAAAGTCCGGGATTATGTCGTCATAGCTCATGCCGTGCGCTTCGAATACCAGGCGGGCGTTAAGCTCTACGCCGGAACCCGGCGCTCCCACGCCTACACGCCTGCCGCGCAAGTCCTCGAAAGTCCTTATGCCGGAGTCGGCAGTCGTAACAATCTGGACATAGTTCGGCCAAAGCCCCATCATGACGCGCAGGTTGTCGGCAGGAGCCTCGCCCTCGAATGCGCCGTGGGCGTTATAGGCCTGGCTTACCGCATCGGACATGGCTATTGCCAGCTCCCCCTGCCCGCCCATGAGAAGGCGTATGTTTTCCAGCGTGGCGCCGGTGGCCGTAACGGAAGTCCGGTAGCCGATTGACCCAAGATGGCTGCTGAACGCACCCCCTATGGGAAAGAAAATGCCGCTTGTGGGGCCTGTCAGAATGGTGATAAAGTAGTTGCCCCTGCCTTCGGCATCCCCGCCGCAGGAAATAAAGGAAAGAAGCAAGCCGATGGTCAAAAACACTGCCAGGCTTTTTTTCAATGTTCGTTTTTTCATTTAATACCTCCAAAGTTATTTGCGCTTGCTCGTATGCCTTTAAGGCATACTGCTTGTCGTGCCTAAAAGCTAGCGCAGAAAGCGCGGAGTGTCAAGTGGGCATTGGGCAGATTCAGGGAAACGGGTTTGCAACATTGCCCGGAATCTGCTAAAATAATTTTAGGAGTGATGCAAATGGACAGAATTTCGCCCACCAACGACCTTGCGCTTAAGGAAACGATTATTAAATCCCATCGAGGATGCGGATTAAAATCCGAATCATCGTTCTTACCCGCATTTTGCGCAGGTGGAATGAGCAAATGCATCTGGCTAAAGTCCGCGGGAAACGCTGATTAGCGTCGAGTTAATCAGCGTTTCCCTAGCTTCGAGTTAAGGAACCTCTAAAAACTTCAGTTTTTAGAGGTTGCCTTGATTTTTTATGGAAAAGTGTTATAATAGCTGTATTAGGGTAAGCTCTGTGCAGTTACAAGGCTTGTAAAAAGGAGAAAAAAATGTTAAAAAAAATAACACTAATATGTAACATATTGTTAGTGTTTATACTGGCATCTTGCGCTGGTAGCGAAGCGACAAGGCAAGAAAACGATCCTGCATGGCAAGCAGCATACGAGACTTTGCTGGAAGAGTACGGCGCTTTGTTTGTAAGAGATTGGCCGACACCGGAAGGATATTTTGCCATGCCTGGGTACTTTGTTATACACGATATTGATGGAGACGGTACGCCGGAACTAATTATTTTTCAGAGTTCAGCAGACGGTATGGCTATAGATGGTATCGCAATGTATACTTTCAGAAATGGCAATTTAGTAAGTATTGACATGGGAAACATACTGGAATCTGTCTGGTATGGTACTATTCGTAGCCCTTCAAGCGGTGAGCCTGGACTAATTATTGAAAGCTCAAGCGTAGATTTTCTTGCTTATTTTCATGTGATTATAGAAGATGATAAGCTAATTAGGTCGCACTCAGGTTCGATAGAATTCATTTTTATACATCCTGACGGTACGTTTGAGCGTAGAAGGCAATATTTTCTAGACCGCACAGAAGTTACCGAAGATGAATTTCGTGCGATTTTCGATTCACGTCTAATGGAAAATCTTATGCAACCGCTCATGATCGGTAGCCATTGGTGAATGTCAACGGGCATTTGCACTTTGAGATCATTGTCGTAGAAGGCAGAGATGGCTGTAGCGCGGAAGACGCAAGAAAATTCCCCGCTCTTTCACAAATTACCGCAATTTCCGTAGTAAATTTTATGCAAAGTTGCATAAAACCCACACTTGGCAGTGTGAGTTTTCATAATTCCTTCGTGCCTTTGCGTGAGATTTTTTCCCAAAAAAGGAGCGGGTCAAAAGTCGAAGAGAGACGGCTCCGGAGGCTCTTCCGGCAGGTCTTCTTCTTTGGGCTTACCCCCGGCGGCGCGTGTTTTGCCGCCAGGGGCGAGGGCGGGGGCGGATTTCGCCAGCTTTTCCTGCCATTGGATTATGAGCTTTAACGCATCCATAGGACTTATTCCGTAAGGATCGAGATTTTGCAGGGCTTTTTTTACGGACAAAAGCCCAGGGTCGTAAGACGCGGGAGCCTTCGCCGGCGGAGGAGCCGCAGAACCAAACCCCTGTGCGCCGAGACTTTCCATGATTTCTTTCGCGCGCTCCAGCACATTCTCGCTAAGGCCGGCAAGCTGGGCGACATGAATCCCGTAGGACTCGGCCGCAGGCCCTTCCTTCAGCTTTCGCAAAAAGACAATCTCCCCCTCGTTGTCAAGAACTTCCATAGAGCGATTCACCATGCCGGGCTGCGAAAGCCGCGACAGCTCGTGATAATGCGTGGCAAAAAAAGTGCGGCAGCCGACACGATTGATAAGCTCCTCGCTTACCGCCCAGGCAATGGAAAGCCCGTCGTTAGTGCCAGTCCCCCGGCCAACCTCGTCCATAATGACAAGGCTTTTTTCGCTGGCCGTATTCAGAATAAAAGCCGTCTCGCTCATCTCCACAAGAAAGGTCGATTCGCCCCGCGCCAAATTGTCGCTCGCCCCAACGCGGCAGTAAATGCGGTCGCAAAGCCCCACCCGCGCCTCCCGCGCCGGGACAAAACTGCCGACTTGCGCCATAAGCGTAATAAGCGCGGCCGAGCGCAGATAGGTGGATTTGCCCGCCATGTTGGGGCCGGTCAAAAGAACAAACGACGGGCTTGCGTCTTCCTGCCTTGAGCTAATGACAATATCGTTGGGAATATAGTCGCCGCGCCCAATGTGCGCCTCAACCACGGGGTGGCGGCCTTCGTAAACCTCCAGAACGGCCGCCTCGCTTAAAGCCGGCTTTACCCAGCCCCTTACCGAGGCCGCCCTTGCCAAGGACTGCGCCGCGTCAAGTTCCGCCAGGCAACGCCCGGCCAAAAAAAGCTCCGGCAGAACCTCCTTGGCCTTTTCGCGGATTTCCAGAAACAGCTTTTTTTCAAAGTTCACGACATTTTCCGACGCGCCGTTTATCTCGCTTTCAAGCTCGGCAAGACGATCAGTCGAAAAACGCTCCGTGTTTACAGTCCCCTGGCGGCGAATAAAATGGGAGGGAATCCGCGCGCTTTGCGCCTTCGTCGCCTCGAAAAAATAGCCAATAAGCCGGTTGTGGTTCATTTTAAGGGCTGGAATGCCCGTGTTCAGCCGCTCTTCTTCAAGATAGGCCTCCAGAAACTTCCGACCGCTGTCCCGCAGAAGATGCAGTTTGTCAAGCTCGGCATTGTAGCCGCTTTTGATCAAGTTGCCTTCGTTAAGCAACGCCGAAGGCTCCTCGCAAATACCCTTTTCCAAAAGGCCGAATAAAAGATCAAGACGAGCGACGGCATTTGCGTCAAAACCGCCGGCTAGCAAGCCCTCGGCTAACGAGCCGGGAGCGGGCAGGCCGTCCGCCGCCTCGAAAACGGGGTTTATGCCGGCGGCAAGCTCCATAATGCCCTTGAACCGGCCAAGGGCGTTTTTTATCGCCAGCATATCCCGCCCGCTAGCCTTGTCCATTGCCAGTTTCGACGACAGCCGTTCAATGTCCGGGGTTTTGCCCAAGAGATCGCGCAACTTGCTTAAAAGCCCCTGGTCCCTGTACAGCTTTTCCACCATGTCAAGCCGCCCCTGTATGCGGGCGCGGTTTCTTAGCGGGTGCAGAATGCGGCGTTTTAACAAGCGCAAACCCATCGCGCACCTTGTTTCGTTCATAACCTCAAGAAGCGAGTAGCGGGCATCGCCGTCCCTTAAATTGCGCAAAAGCTCAAGATTGCGCTGGCTGGATTCGTCAATGCCGACATAGTCGCTCTCTTCGTAGATTTTGATCGTCCGGACATGGGGGATAAGGCTCTGCGCCGTCGAGTCAAGGTAGTCCAAAAGCGCCCCGGCGGCGATAATCTGCGGGCTTTTTTCGTTAAGCCCGAAACTTTTAAGATTGGCGACGGAGAACTGCCGTTCAAGCCGCCGGGCGGCGCCGCCGGCCTCGAAAAGCCAGTCCGCCCAGCGGTTCAAAACAAGCCCGCCCCGCTCGCCAATGGCCGTGGCCACCCCGGAGTCCTCCTCCAAAAGGGATTCCTGCACGAGCATCTCCCGTATGGAAAGCCGCTCAAGCTCCGCGCGAAGCTGGCCAGATGAGTCGTTTGCATCGAAAAAAGAAGCGTAAAAATCGCCGGTGGACAGGTCGATGTAGGCAAAGGAGAGTGCGCCGCCGGGCGCCCTTGCCAAGGCCGCCAAGTAATTGAAGGAATCCTTGTCAAGAAAATCCTCGTCAACGGTGGTGCCGGGGGTAATAACCTCGACAACTTCCCGATCGGTTATTTTCTGCCCCTTTGCCGGCTGGGAGGAAACCTGCTCGCAAATGGCGATTTTTTTCCCCAGCTTGAGCAGCCTTGCGATGTAGACCCTTGCCGCATGAATCGGAAAGCCGCACATGGGCACGCCATTGCGATTTGCAAGCGTAATGTTCAACAGCGAAGACACCTCCTTGGCATCTTCGCCGAACATCTCGTAAAACTCGCCAAGCTGGAAAAAAAGAATACTCCCCTTTTGCTCACTTTTTATGCGCCGGTACTGCTCAACCATTGGAGTAAGGCCTTTGGACGCCTTGGGCATTTTTTACCGCCTTGCGCGCAAACTTTGTATCAATCTGTCCGTAATGTCAACTGTGGGACTAAGCCAAACTATGCCCCTGTATTCGTCCAAGTTCAGAACCATGCTGATTCCTTCCCTTTCGGCGATAAAGCGAATCTCGTCCTGCACCTGTGTAAGGAAGGTTCCCGGCTGTGCAAGCCGCCTTCTTTCGCTTTCAAGCTCCGCCGTTCTTGTGGCGTGGAACTCGCGCAGTAAATCGCTCCTTCTGTTAATGTCCGCTTCCAAGCGCAAAACCTCGCTCTGGTTTCCCGACATCGTGGCATCGGCCGCCCTTGATCGAAGCTGCTGAATCTCAACCTGCATCCGGTTAAGATCAGCCTGAACGCTGGCCACGCGCTGTTCAAAGGCTCTCACTTCCTGGGATTCCGGGAAAAAAGCCATGTGCACCCTGGGCATATCGACAACGGCAAAGCGGGTTATAAGCTGCTGCGCATTAAGCGTCGTCGCCGCGCTTACCAGCACCAAAAAAAACATCCATTTGAACTTCAACATAAACACACCTCAATTTTATCTTAATCGGGAACCTTGCAAGGCCAACCAGCCCCGGACTCAAAGCCCCCTTGCCCCTCTTAAAGAGTCAGCGTAAACGAAATTACCGGGTCCATACCCCGGAAACTGTGCGGGTTATCAGCGGGATTGCCGCCGAATGCGCCCGTCTGCCACTGAACCTGCCCGTCCACTATGCGGAAACGGTTTGCAAGCATAAAACGGAAGGGAAACTGCGGCATGGTAAAACGGAAACCAAAGCCGTAGCTAAAGCGCATATTTTCCCATGTAAAGTTGCGCCCGCCGTCCGGGTGCCTGCCGAAATAATAACCCCACGCCGTTTCAACGCCGGCCGCGTCAAAAAACAAGTCGAAGGCAAGAAGCCCTGGCACAACGGGGAAGCGCAACTCTACCCAGTTGCTCCAAAGGGCAAGCCCCCTGTTGTGGAACTCGTCCGTCCAGCCCCGGCCTACGAACATACCGTCAACCGCCAGCTTGTTTACATCCTGCATCGTGGGAATGTTTTGATCCCTGTCGCGCCCCGGCTGCCGGAAAATAAAGGACAAGGTGGAGTGCATGGCCAAAACGCCCCTAAAGCTCCACCCCTCGGTTACCGGAACGTTAAAAAGCGTGATGTAGTTTTCGATAGTGGTGTCGCTGCGAATAAAATGCTCCCTTTCCCCTTCAAAAACCCCGTGCCAAGTAAAACGCTGCAAGGCCAAGTACCCGCGAGTCGGGTCAAAGAAAATGTCCCGCTGGTCGAGCGAAACCGATGTCCAGAAAAGGTTTCTGGGTACAAACTGATTGTGCCTGTCCCGCAAAACCGGGTCGAAAGGCCTGAACAAATCCGCGTCAAAGGAGTTCTGAATCATACCCACACGGACACCGCCGGACAGGGTCAAATTCCCCGCGAGCGTTCCCCAGCGGTAACCGGAGGAAAGCCCCACCGACATAAAAAGCTGGTTGTATTCCATGAGGAAGTCCCTAGGCGGCAGGCGGCTGCCTTGGACAAACTCGCTGTAGCTTTGGAAACCGTCTGGGAAGGCCCCCGTCTCGTCGCCGTGGAAACGCGCCATGTTGTCCGTCGTCGCAAGACGCTGGACATGGTGCACGGAGAAATCCACGCCGGCGGAAAGCGGCAGGCCGAAGACCCAGCGGTGCATATAATTGACGGAAAAACTTGTCGTATGCACAATCGAAGAGCTAAGGCTTATCCCAAGCTGGTTCCCGGTTCCAAGAAAGTTGCGGTCGCTCCACTGGATAAGGCCGGATACCGGAAAATGGTCTGGGTCGGCACTGCCGGAAAAGGTAAGGCCGAACTGAATGTCCATAGTCGGCTGTTCTTCCACAATAAAGACCAAGTCCATAAGATTGTCGGTGCTCCCCATCGGGGTTTCGGGAATGACCACGGAAAAAAACTGAGTGTTGTGAAGATTGCGCATCGCGTCCATGATTCTGGCTCTGGAGAAAACCTCGCCGGGAACAAGGGGAATCTCGCGCAGAATGACATCGGTGCGCGTCCTGTCGTTGCCCCTTACGATAATGTGCTCGATGTGCGCCCTGCCCCGCTCCACAATGTGAATGTCGAAGTAAACAACGCCAGAGGACTCGTTCCTGTTTTCCACATGGGCGATCGTGTTAAAAATGTAGCCGTGCTCGAAGTAAAGATCGGCAACCCTCTGCAAGTCGTTTTCCACCCGGCGGGCGTTTAATATTTCCCCTGGGCGCGATGCGACAAGGTCTTGAAGCTGGGGTTCGGAAAAAATCTCGTTCCCGTAAAAGTTAATCCCGCCGAAGGTAAACTGCCGGCCTTCCATGACGGAAAACGTAAGAATCAAGTTGTTGTTGCCCCGCTCGTCCCTTTCCAGCTCGCGAGTAACGTCCAAGACGGCGGCATCGATAAAGCCCCGGTCCCTGTAGTGCATTTCGATAGCCTGCCAGTCGGCAATAAGCCGCGCTTCTTGAAAAGCCCCGTTGTTAAAAATCCCCCTAGGCCTAAGCGAAAGCTGGTTGCGCAAGACCCGGTCGGAGAAAGCGTAGTTGCCCTCGAAACGAATCTCGCTTATGGAAATCATCTCGCCTTCGGTAATATGGAAGGCGATCACCATGCCGTCGTTGCCGGCACGCATGATCGACGAGGTTACCTGCACGTCGGGAAAGCCGGCTTCAAGATAGCGTTCCGTTATGGCAAGCTCGTCGGCGCGAATTCTGGGATTGTTGATGACATCGTTTACCCGAGTGCTAAGAACATTCAAAAGCTCGGCGCGCCTTATGTTGGAGTTCCCCGTAAAGTTTATCCTTACGACCACCGGGCGTTCCACCACGTCAAAACGGATAACGACCTCCGTGCCCAAAGCGTCCGCGCTAAGTACATTCGGGGAAATCATGTCAAAGTATTCCAGCGCCCAAAGCCTGCCCTGAATTTCCCAGAACAAGTCATCGGTAAAAACGCCCCCCCGGAAGGGGTTCATTAAACCGTCAAGCTCGGAGGAACTGACATTCCTTAGCCCGGTAAAGACAATGTCCCTTATAGGCCTGCCTTGGAACCATTCTTCGTCCTGCGCGTTGTTTTGCGCGTAGACAGCCGCAGTTAGCGTAAAAAAAACTATGAACGAAAGGGTAAAAAGTCGCATCGCATCTCCTAAAACGATCTATTCCATGTAAAAGTTATGGCGTTATCGCTAAACCACCAGTTTTCCGGGCGGCTTGGCATAAAGTCCCATCGTATACTGAAAAAAGGACTTTGCGCAAGCTCTATGCCAATAGAAGGCTCAAAGAGAAGCCCGCCCCAATTCAGTTCGTCATGGCGCATGGTAACCATGCCCTGTATAAAAATATCCCCGTCGGCAAAGTACCGGCCGCCGAAAATCGTGGTGTTGTCCAGATAGTTGCCTATCCCCCTAGGCGCAATCGGAGTTGTTACCACCGTGGCCGTCGGAGCCGTTGGAGCCGTAGTAGACCCCGATCCGCCCGGCGCCGTCGGAGCCGTCGTAGCGCCCCCTGTACCGCCTGTGGCTGTACCCCCCGTGCCGCCGCCAACACTCCCGGTGCTGCCGGCATTGGGCGCGCCGTTGTTGTTCACGCTTCTGGCCGCCGCCGGCTGCCTGTTCAAAATCGCGTTGGACAGAACCTGCGTCCTTATCGTGAACATATCCAGATTCAGGAAGTTCCGCACATACCTTTCCACCCGTCTTATAAAAAGAAAGTGGCCGAACATATCGACAGTGGTCGTTAAAAAGACATCCTGCACCGTGCCGCCTTCGCCGTCAAACACATTATGACCTAATATCATAAAAATTTCAAGCTGGGAAAGAGAGGGAGTAGACTCAAAACGCGGCGAAAAATCCAAAAGAGGCTCGTCTTCGACAACCATCGCGATTGTAACAGGCCCGTCATCCGTGCGATCCCTAATCTCCGCCCGCGTCGTAAGGCGCGGATTGAACTCCTGCTCGTTTTCGCGGAAAACAAGAAGCCCGCCCCTCATGTAGAAACTGCGCTCAAAATAGAAGAGTTCGCCCGACCGTATCCTGACATCGCTGTCCACGGAAAACTGCCCCGACAGGCTGTCGGCGGTAATGTGCAAAACCGTGCCCCTTACAGGCGTGGCACGCAAGAGCGGGAACCGGGCGTTGGGCAGGAAAAATTCCACCGAGGGGCCTGTTACAATGTTCAGGTTCACCGTGTTGGACAACCTGCCGGGCTGAGGCTCCGGCCCCTCTTCAATCTGGTTCCGCCCGCCAAAGCCCAAAAAGCCATCGCCGCCGCCTATGCCCAGAAAACCGCCGCCGCCGCCAATGCCGGCAAAACCGTCCCCGCCGAACTCCATTTCGGTATTGTTGGCAAGGAAGTCGCCGGAAACGTCAAGGTTCTGGTTGTCCATAGTCAAGACAAGCAAGCCCGAAGCATAGCCGTGCACGGAAAAGTTCCCGGCCGCAAAGGTGTAGGGCACGGGGCTTTCCTCGGCAATGTCAATCTCGATAGTGAAAAAGTAGGGAACCCAGCCGTCGAACATAAAAAGCCCGCTTGCAATGCCGGCGCCACGGCCTACGGCCGCCCCCACAGGCCCGAAGCTTATCTCGTTGCCGTAAATCGTCAAGTGGGTGGGAACCGGCCTTATGTCGGCGGGAATAAAGTTGGGAACCTGAATGCGAAGCGATGTCGCTCTGGCTCCGCCGAAAAATTCGGGGTTGTCCAAAGGCCCTATTATGTCGAAGCCGCCGCTTACAAAGCCGCCGGCAAGGGCAAAGTTGGGGCGCGGGGGCAAAAGCGACCAAAGGGCTTCCAAGTCAACGAAGAGATCGGTAACGCTTGCATCGATGTAACCCTCGCTTATGCTGCCTATGGCAAAGCCGCGCACCGGCGAAGGGCTTGACAGCGCGGCGAAGAAAACCCCTTCGCTGTCGCTGTGGAAGCGCAGCATATTCCTTGGGCCGCCGGCAACGGAGATTTCCCCGTCCCTGCTGGAAAAATCAAAGCTGAACGGCTCCGCCTCCGCCGCCATCGAGTGCTGAAAGTTTACCACGTTAAGGCGGCCTTCTATCGAGCCTATTATGTCCCCGGCGTAAACCCACGCGGCGACAGGCTCGAAGCTTGCGTAAAGGCTGAAGGTGCCGGACAAGCCCGCGCCCGCATCGCCATCCGCGCCTGCCCCGCGTATGCTGGAGGGGGCAAGGGAAAGGATGCCGTGCCTGTTCAACAGCAGTTGGGGCGTGCGTGTTTCAAACCCGGCAAAGGAGATGTGCAGGTCGCGCATAGCAAGCTCGTCATTGTTGATGTTCACAAGCGCCGAAAGCCCAAGCTCGTTGTCCCCGGCCGGCATTGTAAGGGAGTCGATGCTGATCTCCGCTTCAAAGCGTCTGCCGCCGGCGGCCGCGCCGTAGTCCGCCCCGTTAAGGCTTAACAGGACTTGGCCGTCAGCCAGCGCCCCGGCAAGGGCGCCTTCGCTTACAAAACGCTCGAAGACCATGCCGCGGGCTATGGCCATAAGCTCCAGCCGCCCGTCTTGCACAGAAGCTTCTATTATATAGCTTTCCGCCGCGTCTTCCCCGCCGGAAAGCAAAACCAGTCCCCACAAGCTCGAAAAGCCTTCTTCCCACGAAAGGTCTGCCCGGCCTGCAAGGGGAGAGTGCCCATCGCTGTAGCTAAAGGCCGGGAAGCTCGCCCCGCTTTGATCCGCCCTGCCAGAGGCGTACAGGGAGAGAGTTCCGGCCGGGCCGGGGATGCCGGCCAACGACAGGAACTCAAGGTCTAAATCCCAGTCCTGCACGGATTCAAAACGGAAGTACGCGTAAAGGCTCAGATACACGCCCTGCCCGTAGTAGTCGGCCCGCACATAGTCGGCCTGCTCATAGTGCCCGTTGGCGATGCCGTTGGCCGCGCCCGCGCCGTTTAACGGCAGGGGGAAATCGATCACTTCGACAAAGCCGGAAAAGCCGCCTTCTTCCTGCGGGCTTACAAAGATGTTCAAACCGTGCAGGCCGTTCACGCTTAAAGTCTGGCCGTCCAAAAAACGCCCGTCAAAAAACCACGAAAGTTCCCCAAGGCTTGCCCCTATGGAAAAGCCTACATCTTGAAGGTTCGAATAATCGGCGGCGGCCTGCAAAATCAGCGTTTCTCCCCCCAGTTCAAGCCTGCCTTCGCTCAACAGAAAGCTTTCGTTGGTGCCGGACAGGGCGAATTGCCCGAAGGCTCCGTTGCTTTTAGAGGAGATGAGCAGGTTCGCCGTGTTGTAGCTTATATTGTTAAAATCGGTGGAAAAGAAAAGCTCGGTCGAAATTAATGCGTCGTAAATGTGCCCGGCGGCAAAGGCGGGGATGTTCCCGTTTTGCACAAAGGGGATGGGAAGCCGGGTAACGGCGGCGGCGGAAAAGGAGTCCAGTTCCAAGCGGCCGGACAGGGCGAATGGCTCAAAGTCCACGAAGGCTTCCAGCGTTACGGTTTCGCCGCCGCCGACTGTGCCCTGGGGCAGTATGACCGGGGGCAGGGCGGCCGAAAGCACCGCCGACAGGCCGTTTTCCTGCCGTTTAAAGCTTGCGTTAAATCTGTCGATTTCCGATTCGCCAAAGGCCACGGTGTTTGCGTACAAATAGATGCCATCGCCGTCGGATGCCAAGTCCAGCCGCGCGTTTATGCCTCCCTGCCCGCCTACGCTGAACTGCTCGAAGGTTATGGTTCCGTTGGGGATCAGGGGGGCAAATCCTATGCTGCCGGAAAAAGCGGCAGCGCCTTCAAAAAGCCTGGGGCGGCCGCCGGCTGCCGGCGCAGAGCCGCCGTTTACAACGCCGTAGATTATGTCAAGGCTTGCCAAGAGCGAAGGGGCTGCCGGGGCGGAAGAAACGTAAAGCTCATGGATGACGATCATGTTTTCATCGCCGCTTGCGCGGATGCCGAAGGAGTCGCCCAGGCCGCCGTCTGCCGCTGTCGCGCCGGCGCTTGCAATGTTCACGCTGTAGCGCATCTGCCCGCCAGAGCTTTCAAACTCGGCATAGCCGGCTATAATCTGATCCAGCCAGCGGTTCGCGTCCTGCAATTCCCCCAAAAGGCTTGCAAAGTTGGAAAGGTTCATGGCATCGTTGCTAAAAACCGCCCGTATGCTGCCGTCTTCTGTGTCAAACTCGAAGTTTAGGGCGGCGTTTCCGCCGTCGGCATTGCGCAGGGTTAAAAGCGTCCCGTCAAGGCCTAGGTCGAAACCTAGCGGGTTTAGTCTGAATGAGGGGCTGTCCCGGCTTTCCCCGCCGTAAAAATCGGAAAAAGAGATTGTCGCGCCGCCTTCGTCAAATGCCGCGCTTGCCTGGCCGCTTAGGCCTAAACGCGTGCTTAAGGAAAAAGACCTGCCCAAAAAGTCCGCAAGGGAAAGGCCTGCCCAAGCCTGCCCGTCGAGGTTTACCCGGCCATAGCCGAAGGAGAGGTCAAGGTATATGTTCCCGATCTCGTACAAAACGAAGGCATCTCTAAAGCTGATGTAACCGCCGCGTATCTTAAAGTCCATGTCCAAGGGCAAGAGCGCGGCCGCGTCTCCGTTCCCGTTCCCAAGCGACGAAAACAGTTCGATAAGGTCGCTGTCTCTTGCCGTGTCGAGCCGGACGATCGGGTTGTCAAGTTGGATGTACCGGACGGCGGTTATTCTGCCCCGCAAAAGCTCGATTAGGGAGAAGGTTACCCGCAGTCTTTCCACGGACAGGACATAGCCGTCTTCGCCCTGCACGCGCAGGTCGCGTATGTCGAAGTAGCCTAAAAAGGTGGGGCGTATTGACGCATAAAGGATTTCCCGGCCGACAAAGTCTTCTGCCGCCGCGATGATTCTGTCGCGCACATACTGCATTCCGTGGTTTACGGCCGACTGGATGGGTCTTATGGAAAGGGCGATAAGGCAGACTAGTCCTAAAAAAACAGCGACTTGTACAAAAACGGCCTTGCGAGGAGGTTTTTTTTCATCTGTTTTTACAATCGTCTGTTCCGCCATTTTTGAAATCCTAACAGGTTAAGCCAAAAAGATCAAGCCCCTTGGGGTCTTGCCAATCGCCGCAGGGCGCAAGTCCCGGCTTGCTCCAATATCCGAAGCCGTCAAGCTGTCCCACTATAATTATAACATTTTTAGGCGCGTTTTGTATCATCAAACCTGAGAAAAATTAAGTTTTTTACAGTCCGCCCCGCTTGGCCGGCTGCCAGCCTTTCAAGGTTTTCCTCGGTATCGGCATCTTCCAGTGTTAGGGAAACGCTGATTAAGGCCGCACAAGGCGGAAGCCCAGGTTATTGCCCCGAAGGAGCGCGGTGTCGCCGGAACGAAAGGCCGAGCGGGCAACCCGCGCCGGAAAGGCTGAGCTTCCCCCGCGATAGACGCGGTAAGCCCCCGAAGACGCGCCGGCGGGATCGGTCTGCTCTTGAGCTGGATACAGGTCTAACCAATCCCACACCCACTCCCACACATTGCCGTGCATATCGTGCAAGCCCCAGGGGTTCGCCTGCCGGCGGCCTACTTCCCGCGTTATGCCCCCGCTGTTGAAGTTAAACCAGCCTATACCGTCAAGGGCGGCTTGGTCTTCCCAGTCCTGCGTCCCGTCGCTAAAGGCGGAAGTTGTGCCGGCGCGGGCGGCGTACTCCCACTGTGCCTCCGTAGGCAATCGCCAGCCGTTGGAACCCGGCGCTATTTCCACGGCATCCCAAGACGTGTTGCCGCTTGTCGGAACCGCGCCCCAGTCGTCGGGGTTTACGCTGCCGGCTATGCTGTACGCGGGGGACAACCCTTCCATTATGCTCAACCGGTTGGCGAACACTATTGCATCATACCATGTTACCATTTCCACCGGCCGCCGCCCCTGCGTTTCCCCGTCGGCAGGGTCGCTGGAAAACTCGCTGGGGTTGTCGCCCATTACCGCCTCCCACTGCTGTTGCGTTACGGGGTAAACGCCCATCCAAAAGCCTTGGCTTATCGTTACCTGCCGCTGGGGGCTTTCTCTTTCAAACCAGCCTATTTCACTTTCGTGGCTGCCCATTGTGAAGGTGCCGGCGGGTATCCACACGGCTTCAATGCCTGCGGGCGATACCGTTCTTTGCCCGGCCTGCGGCGGGGCTTGGACGGCGGCGCTCACGGGGGCATTGCTGCCGCAAGCCGCAAGCGAAAACATCAATGCCAGCGTCGGCATTCCCAGAATCTTCTTTGTCATTTTTTTCTCCTTAATTTGCGACATTTTTTTCATTTTTCGAAATTGTAATACTTGCTCAACTCCGTATATTTGATCTCCGGGTGAGTGTAGCGTTTTCTTTTTTGAGTTTTATCGCTCCAGTTAATAGCCTCTTTTGGGCAGTATTGGATGCAAGCCATGCAACTTTCGCACTGATTATGAAAAACAGGGCGACCGCCGTCCATTGTTATATTTTTGGCAGGGCAGACATTTTTGCAGATGCCGCAAGAAATGCAGGCTTCGCTTACGTTGTAGCCTTTATCGGTGTCGTGTACGCCGCGAATGTTGTCAAGATAAATATTTTCAAAGCGTTGGCTAAATTTTTCTATGGCGTTGTTTTTCCGAGATTTCACATCGGAGATAATCGCCGCAATCCGCTTGTCGTAGGTTTTCATTGCCGTTGTGTAGAAAATTTTAATCAAGCCATAACGGATAATATAATTTGCGTTCATGCGGATTTTTTTACCGTAGTTGAAATGCAGTCCTTTTTCCGAGAAAATTTTCTCGGCTTGCGCCAGCGGTTTGCCCGAAATTCCGCCGGGCGTGGCTATAACAAAGAGGTATTTTGCATTCTCTAATTGTATATTGCGAAGAAACTCCGCCGCCATTTTCGGCAGACCGAAAAAGTAGACCGGCAGCACAAAGCCTACCGTTTCGCACTCGCTAGGCACGTTTACGTCCGCGCCTTTGCATATAGCCAAAATCTCGCAATCTCCGATGGCATTTGCAATGTCTTTCGCCGCTTTCAGGCTGTTTCCTGTGCCTGTAAAAAAGTAAATCCGATTTTTCATTTTTTAATCTCCTGCTTCGGCCGTAGTTTTGATAGATTCATCGAACGTCGCTTCGAGGCTGTTTTTGATGTGAAGTTTCTCAGATTGTTCTAACCGAAAATGGGGG
>WRKI01000327.1 GCA_009778155.1 Spirochaetota bacterium | reverse complement strand
TACGGCGGTCGGTCTAAGCTTTTTCTCCGTGACGAGGTTCCTCATGTTTCCACGATTTCCTCACTGGGCACGACAGCCTTCCGCCGGCTCCCTGATCACGTCAGACCAGAGTACCACTTTTCCCCGATAATTTAAATCATAGTTTCTCTGTGGTTTTTACTTCTTCCTTTGCTAAATGTAGAATTGCTGTAAAACCTAAGAGTACAGATGAGAATGCCGTGGTACACGGCACAAAAATGAGCTATGGCTGCCCGGTGAAGCAAAGTGCTTTTCGGGCAGCCATTTTTTGTTACTTTAACGCAGTGACGCTCTTGCCGGCCCAAATGTCTGGGCCAGCCTTAGCGTCATGTTGCTGCTGTTTACGAAACTGTACTTTGAACCTCTGGGGATGAAAACACTGTCTTCAGGGCCAAGCGGAAGCGCTTCGCCATCTACTATGGCGTGCCCTTTGCCGGACATAATATAGGTGTTCTGATCCGCATCAGCAACGCTGGTTTCTGCTATTTTCGATCCGGGTAGAATTTCAACAAGCTGAAAATCTATGGTTGTACTTGTACCGGATTTAGGCGTTGCCATTGGAAAACACGTAACACCGCTATTCACAGGGTCCGCAAAGCATTCTACATCAAAAACATTGCGGACAAAGGGTTCCGTTTGTTTGAAATCTTTGCCGGAAAGGGTAACTAAAAATTTCAGAGTCTGCACGCCTATTGGATACATCTCGTGTTCTTTGTTACCGGGAATCCACATCAAATCACCGACTTTGTATTCGTATCGTTTGCCTTCAATGATGGAGTAACCTTTGCCGCTTAGAAAAAAGTAGCAGTGATCCGCATCTTTGTGAACGTCAGGAATCGCCGCGCCACCGAATTTAATCTCGCAAATCGAGAAAAAATTATATGAATCCGTACCTGTCGTTGCAGGAAGAGCAAATGCCCAAGCATGAGCATTTAAGTGGCGGGCAGGAGCCGCCGGAAGTAGATCGTAAAAATTTTTTACAAACGCCTTTCCCATAAAAAACCTCCTAGGGATTTACCGCTATCTAGCGGGTATACTTGCTTTCTTCTTCAAGAAGCTTGGTAAGTACGGAGAAATCCATCTCTCCATAGCCTTTTTCACTTGCCAGTTCCAAACGGTTCCTTGTAAGCGACGTGCTTTCCAGCTTTACGCCATATTGCGCGCCTACTTCTTCCGCGAGTTTCAGGTCTTTAATCATAAGTTTCACACTAAATGCGGGTTTGTAATCACCGGTAGAAATTGGCACTTTTTTGTAACCGGTTAATGGCGAACCGACCGCACTGTTTGCTATGATCTCGCATACCTGAGCTACGTTTAGCCCCGCTTTTTCTGCCATTACAACTGCTTCCGCCTGCATTTGCATGGTCGTAGCAATCATAAGGTTAAGTGAGAGCTTCATTACGCGGGCTTCTTCGCCGCCGCCAAGGTAGAAATGTCTGGCACCCAGGCATTGGAAAACAGACAAGGCCTTTTCGTAAGCCTCTCTGTCGCCTGAAGCCAAGATACCGAGAGCGGCACTTGCAGCCATCATGGTACTGCCTGTAACTGGCGCTCTAAGAAATTTGCAGCCTTTAGCCTCGACTTCTTTATTGATTTTTGCGGAGTCTTCTACCGAAACGGTACTCATGTCTACGATTATCTTGCCGGAAGAAAGTCCGGCAACAAGCCCATCTTTTTCGAGAGAGACAGCATGGAGCGTTGGCCCGTCAGCAACCATTGTGAATACGAAATCACCCGCTTCTGCCGCCGCTTTTGGGGTATCAACCCATTTTGCCCCTACGGCTACAACGCCGTCTGCCTTGCTCTTGGTTCTGTTCCAGACGAAAACCTCATGCCCTGCTTTGACCAAATTTTGACTCATGGGAATTCCCATGTTGCCAAGACCAATCCAACCAATTTTTGCCACTTTAACCTCCTGGTCTTAATTACTGATTCTATACTTTATAGCAAAATATATGCCAAGATATGCAAAACTTAAGATGTATTTTGCATATCTCATACAATTATTTTCAGCTATATCCCACCACGACTTGCCGGCAAAAGTCAAGAAAAAAGCTTGCCCGGCCGGCTCAATTTATAATCAAGCCTACAAGCTCTTCGTTTCGCAGATTTCTGAAATAGTCATCTGCCCGTAAGTTCTCTAAAACCCCCGATATGGAGGCTCCGTCAGTACGGATGCCGATCAGCGCATCGATAAGCTCTTTAAGGTCTTTTTTTGAGAAGAAGTCCCCGAAAAAAACAATGCCGCCAATATAGCCGTCGGTTATTTCCATACGAACTTCAATTTCTCCAACACCTTCATAACGGCGTTTCTTACAAGTTTTATAGGCTGGGGAAGAGCCGTAATTCCATTCCCACGTGCCGTAAAGATTGTCTCGCAGGCGCTCCACCCCTTCCATGTTAATCGTTTGGAAAGGAATTTTTTCCGCTTCGAGCCGTTTAACAAGCTCAAGCTCCAGAATATCCATAAATTCTTTGACCGTGCAATCCCGGGCCATATGGGGGCGGATATTGGTAACACGGCTGCGGGTTGATTTTATGCCTTTGGACTCGATCTTATCTTTTGAAACGGTAAGGGCCCTGGAAAGCACATTCAAATCCGAATCAAACATGAGAGTGCCGTGGTGCATGATCCGCCCCTGTTTGATGTATTGTGAATTACCTGAAAATTTCATGTCTTCAATGGTCATGTCGTTGCGTCCGCCGGTCTTGGCATCGACACCGAATGATTGTAAAATTTCCACCATTGGCCGGCAAAAAAAGGCAAAATCGAAATCTTCCCCTTCTTTGTCGGTGATAAAGGTGAAATTAATGTTTCCAAGATCATGATACACCGCGCCGCCGCCGGATAAACGCCGGATAACCTTAACGTCATGCTCTTTTACAAAAGAAGTGTTGATCTCTTCTACAGTATTCTGGTGTTTACCGACTATTATTGCGTTTGCATTCTGCCAAAGCATCATATAGCTGTTTTGACGATCCATGTGGTCGAACACATACTGCTCCAAGGCAAGATTTAGTGCCGGGTCTGTGTTTTCACTTCGTATATAACGCCACTTTTTGTTAGTCATAAAGTTTTAACCGTATTTAAAGGCCGTGTATGGCGCGCCCTGTAGCCGCCATAAAAGCCTCTGGTAAAGCTTCGCTTACCGTAGGATGCGGGTAAACGGCGCGTATAATTTCTTCGGCGCATATTTCCCCTTCCATAGCAACGGCAACTTCCGATATAATGTCGGTAACGTGCTTGCCGTATAGGTGCACTCCGATAATTTCTCCGTATGTGCCCTCCACGATTACCTTGAATAAGCCGCTTGTATCCCCTTCCACCAAGGATTTACCGTTGGCGGCCATAGGGAACCTGCCCACTTTAATATTACTGTAGCGTTTTCCGGCCTCTTCTTCGGTAAGGCCTATACATGCGATTTCAGGGTCAAGATAGACGCAGGATGGAATACGCTCATAGTTTATGGATACAGGCTTGTCGAATATGGTATTTAACGCCGCCAAGCCTTCGTGTGAAGCGGTATGCGCCAACATCACCTTACCGTTAACGTCGCCCACGGCATAGATGTTTTTGATGTTTGTTCGCATATTTTGATCGATTTTAAGCGCTCCACGCTCGAATTCCAAGCCTATCGTCTGTGCATTAAGCCCGTCGGTATCGGGCGCACGCCCAACGGCCATTAATATCGCATCCGCCCGGATGCTTTGTTCCTTGCCTTCATGCTCGTAAAAAACAGTATTGTCTTTTACCTTTTTTACTTTTGCGCCAAGCCCGAATGTTATCCCTTCTTTCTCCATGCGATCTTTGGCTAAAGAAGAAATTTCTTTGTCTACCATTGGCAGTATATGCTCCATTAATTCCAGAACGAATACCTTGCTTCCCAGTTGATTCAGTATATAGGCAAATTCTACACCTATTACGCCGCCTCCTACTATGACGGTGCTTTCCGGCACATGATCCAAAGCAAGCGCTTCGGTACTGGTAAGGATGTTGTTTTTCCCTTCCAGGGAGATAAAAGACGGAATGATGGCCTTTGAGCCGGTGGCGACAATTATGTATTCCGCAGAAATGCGGCGTTCCCCTACCTGCAAGGTATGTGCATCAACGAAACTGGCTACTCCTGTTACGATTTCTACTTTGTTTCCTTTTAATAGGCCGTTAACGCCGCTCACAAGCCGGCTTACAACTTGTTTTTTGCGTTCCTGCAGTTTCGGCATGGAGATACTAACCTTGTCCCCTACTCCTTCAACGGCATAAGCGGAAGCTCCGCGTATGTCGCGCAGTAAATTGACGGACTTAATCATCGTTTTTGTAGGGATACAGCCCACATTAAGGCAAGTGCCACCTAAATACTCTTTTTCGATTATGCAGGTCTTTTTGCCCATCTGTGCCGACTTAACGGCGGTAACATAACCGCCGGGGCCGGCGCCGATAACGACTACATCAAAATCATAGTTTTCCGGCATGGCGGCATCCTATACAAAAATTAACATGGGGTTTTCAAGCAAATGCTTGATGTACCCGACAAAGCTGGCGGCAAGCATACCGTCTATAAGCCTGTGATCTACGGTAAGCTGAATATTCATCATGGGGCGTATAACGAGACAGTCTTCGCCGTCTTCATTTGTCATAACGACGGCCTTTTTCCGCACGGAGCTAACCGACAGAATGGCCGACTCATCGCCGTTAATAATGGCAGTAAAATTTTCTATACCGATCATCCCAAGATTGGAAATGGTGAAAGTCCCATCGGAATACTCTTGGGGGTTGAGCCGGCCTTCTTTTGCGCGCGCTATAAGGTCTTTGCTTTCGGCAGCCACATCGGTCAGCCTTTTTGACTGAACGTCTTTTACGACAGGGACTATAAGGCCGCTACTGCCGGCAACGGCAGTCCCCACATTGATGCTTTCATAGACAATAATGTTCCCGTCAATAAGGGAAGCATTTATTTCGGGGTATTTTTTAAGTGCCCTTGCGGCCGTCATAATCAAAAGGTCGGAAACGGCAACTTTGGATTCCAAAGCCTCATTCAGTTCTTTGCGGAAGACGCTAAGGTTTGTCGTATCCACGATTTCGGTAAAGTACACATGAGGAGAAGTCAGTTTGCTTTGGGACATCTTGTCGCCGATTATCTTACGGATGCCTTTGTAAGGCGTAACCGATAGTACTTTTTTTCCTCCGGCCGTGTGGGCTAATACGTCGGCTTTCATCACTTTGCCGCCCACACCATGCCCGCCGACCGTAGCAATATCCACGCCGGCAGCGGCGGCGATTTTTCGCGCAAGCGGGGAAGCCTTTATATCTTTGGCCGTGATTCCCCCCTGATAACCGCTGCCTTTGATGCCCGAAAGGCTTGCAGGATCAATACCTTCGTCTTTCAGCAGTTTTTTTGCTTTTGGCGTAAGTTTTAAGTCGCCGATCGGCAAAGCTGGAACCGCGGCGGCAACGGCGGGAGTTGCGGCACTTTCTTCCCTGGGCTTCTGCGGAGTAACGGCATTTCCGCCGCCGGCTGCGGCCAGTGCGGCGCCATAGTCTTCGCCGGGCTCGCCTATTACCGCTATAGGAGTAAATACATCGGCAAACGCCCCTTCTTCCAGCAGTACGGCAAGCAATGTGCCGTCTGAGGTCGCTTCCACGGGCATGGTCGTCTTGTCGGTGTTAATCTCAAAGAGCACTTCCCCCTTGGTTACTTTATCGCCAACCGATTTATGCCATTTTACCAACTGCCCTTCGTCCATATTGAAGCCCAGTTTCGGCATTATTATTACTTCAGCCACGGTTTATGCCCCCTTGACCATTTCGCGCATTTTTGCTGCGATTTTCTTTTCGTCAGGAATTAAAGGGAATTCCAACGCCGGGCTAAAAGGCAGCGGAACATCTGCCGTTCCAAGCCGTTCAATTGGGGCCTCAAGGTCGTAAAATATATCGGGCATTATACGTAGGGCGATTTCTCCGCTTATGCCAAAACTTATATGCCCTTCATCCACAATCAGGAGTTTTCCTGTTTTTTTGACGGATTTGATTATGCTGTCCGTGTCCAGCGGCACAATCGTACGCAAGTCGATTAGTTCGGCTGAAATCCCTTCTTTTTGAAGATTATGGATAGCCTTTTCCGCCTTAACGGTCATCGCCGAATTTGTAACCACCGTAATATCGTCGCCTTCAATAACGATACGGGCTTTCCCGAAGGGGATACATACATCATCGCCGGGTTCGGGCACATCGTTAAACTTTGCCGTATAAAGCATTTTGTGTTCAAAGAAAATAACCGGATTGTTATCCCTGATAGCGGTTTTCAAAAGGCCCTTTGCCTCGCCTGCGGTGGAAGGCAGTACGACTTTTACACCCGGGATATGCGCCGCCCATGCCTGCAAAGACTGTGAATGCTGCGCCGCAGAAGACCGGCCGCCACCCATAGGGGTGCGTATTACCATAGGAACATTGCACTGCCCGCCGGACATATAGGTGATCTTTGCCATTTGATTAAATACCTGATCGGCACATACCATCATAAAGTCGGCGAACATCAACTCAATGACAGGCCGCAATCCGGTAAGCGCGACTCCTACACCCATACCTACTATGGCCTGTTCGGAAATGGGCGTATCTTTCATACGCAAATCGCCGTATTTGTCAAGAAGTCCTACCGAGCACTTAAAATTGCCCCCGATACGGCCGACATCCTCGCCCATCATAAATACGTTTTCATCGCGGGCCATTTCTTCGTCCAAAGCTTCAAGGACGGCATCCCGGTACATAAGTTCTCTCATATTTTTTCCCCCAACATCACTGTATTAAACAAACACATCGGTATAAGCCTCCGCCTCGGAGGGATAGGGACTATCCTCTGCAAATTTGCAGGCGACACGGATTTCTTCTTCGATTTTTGCCTTGATTTCGGCTACTTCCGCTTCGGACAAAATTCCGTGCTTTTCCAGTTTTCCTATAGGTTCAACCGCCCGCCATGAGGCCACTTCGTCGGCGCTGCGATATTCTCCGGGGTCTCCGACATGGTGTCCCTGCCAGCGATATGTGGTGCATTCGATAAGCGTGGGGCCTTCGCCCCCCCGCGCCCGCTTGACCGCTTTTTCGCATTCTTCGTACACGGCAAAAACATCGTTTCCGTCTACGGTTACTCCCGGAATCCCGTATCCAATAGCCCGCTTGGAAAGCTGGTGCTCTTTGGTTACTTTACGTATATCCGTAGAAATACCGTACAGGTTGTTTTCTATGACAAAAATAACGGGCAAATCCCAGGCGGCCGCTATATTAATCGATTCGTGGAAAGTGCCTTCATTGGTAGCACTGTCTCCAAAAAAGGCGATTGTAACTTGACTGGTTTTACGGTATTTTGCGGAATAGGCCGCGCCCACCGCGATGGGGATTCCGCCGCCAACGATGCCGTTTGCACCGAGTATCCCTTTATCCATTGCCATAATATGCATGGAACCGCCTTTCCCTTTGGAATATCCCGTTTCCTTGCCAAGAATCTCCGCCATCATGCGGTTCAGGTCGGCACCGCGGGCAACAAGATGTCCGTGTCCCCGGTGGGTAGACCCAATATAATCGTCCTCTTGCAGGGCGGCGCAAGCACCGGCCGCCACCGCTTCCTGGCCCAGATACAAGTGAGCCAGCCCCGGCATCAAACCGCGCTTGTAATACTCAAACACTTCTTCCTCAAAACGACGGATACGGTACATCACGGAATAAAACCGCTTCGCCAATTCCACATTATCATTTTTTTTCCCCATTGTACCCCTCTGCTCAACCCTTTAGTATAGAGTTTTTGAATAATATGATGCCGTTCATCTAAAATAGCAATAATAGCAAAATCCGTGCCAAGTGGAAACATTTTACTTAAAATTTACAAAATATTACTGTCATCTTGAAACAGTCGTTAAAAATAAAGCAAAAGTTGTGCAGGAGGCAGAAAACGGCACTTGCCAAGCTAGCACCTTCCGCTATTGCATGGGCTACAGCATTTATCAACGAAGTTTCAACGTTTTATTATTAAATCTTAGTTTCATTTTTGAAGCAAAGGGCGATTTTTGCCCTTGGTGAAACGCAGATCAACTCGCCGCTAATCAGCGTTTCCCTGTGTATTTGCTCATTTCATTCTGCAAAATACGGGCAAAAAGCAACGGCAGGGCATTGAAATGGCATCTGTGTTCCGGGTATCCCGCCAATTATTGGCAATTATTGCGCCGGCAAAAATAATGACCGATGAAATTATGAAAAACAAGCAAAGAACGGCAGATTTCCGCGAGACTTGGCACGATAATTGCTACACAATACCAAAGTGAACGTATGTTCAAAATTCATTAAAGTGAGGAGAGGTAAAATATGTTTAACAAGAAATTACTCGCACCGCTAGTGGCACTTATTGCGCTAACCGGTGTTTCTTGTGGGGGCGGTGGCGGCATAGGGCAGGCTAGCGACACATTCGTCATCACGGCGGCGCACACGCATCCTGAGCACATGGCCATGCACGATTGGCAGCTTATTTTTCAAAGAGAAGTCCAGGCAAACTCCAATGGTCGCATAGTCATGAACATCTTCCCCAACGGCCAGCTTGGTGGCGACCGGGAATTGCTGGAAGGTATCCAGGCAGGGGATATTACGATGATGGGTGCCAGTACCGCCCCTAAAGCGTTTTTTGTGCCCGATTTGGCGGTATTTGATGCACTGTTCGCCCACGAAGATTTGGAAAGTGCCCGTAGATGGTGGCAAGATCCGGCATTTCGCAGTCATTTGGGGACTATTTTTAGGGAAGCTGGCTTCCATCACCTTGGGGGATTCGATTCTGGATTCCGGGTTCTGACCACTAATGTGCCTATACATTCAATTGACGATGTGAGTGGCGTGAGGATTCGCACAAGCACCAACGTTTACCATGTCGAAGGATGGCGGGCTATTGGGGCTAACCCTACTCCCTTGGGTATTAGCGAAGTTTACATGGCACTTCAGCTAGGTGTTGTTGACGCTCAGGATAATCCGGTCGACCTTACCGAAGCATTTGGTTTTTTTGATCATCAGCGTTATGCGATGGAGATAACTGGCTTTTTCCACATAAATAATTATGTGATGAGTCCCGCTTTTTACGACAGCTTGCCGCCAGATCTGCAAAGGGTTGTAGATGAAGCGGCAGCAACCGCGACTCGAGAGGCGATGATAATCCGCGATAGAGAAATGTTAGAAGCCGTACGCGATACCACGGAAAGGGGTATCGAGTGGATTCCAGTTTCGCCGGAATTAAACAGCCAATTTGCTGAGAGGGCGAGGACTACATGGTATCTTGTACAGGCGGATGTTACCCCTCAGACTTGGGATGTATTCACAGCAGCCCTTGAAAGATCTCAACAGTAAATAAAAGTTGCTTCTGTCTGTAAGTTCTTAAATCAGGTTCAGAGGACGTGGGTGTCTCTGAACCTGATTTGTGTGTTGTGTAGGTTAAGGGGGTATTATGCAAAAGTTCAGGTGGTTTTTAGACCATTTTGAAGAAGTATTCATGGTTTTAAGTTTGATGATTATTGTCGTTGCCATGTTTACGGGGGTATTCTTTCGGTATGTGTTAAATTCGGCTCTTACTTGGCCAGAGGAGGTATCCCGGTACTTTTTAATTTTATTGGCTTTCTCGGGCTTAAGCTACGGGGTCCGTACAAAAACGCATCTTCGTATAGATGTGCTTGAGCTAGCACTTCCGGTATTAAAGAAGCCGCTTGAATTAATCGGAGATCTGGTCGTTGTTGCGTTCTGTATCTTTATGCTTGGCCCGGCTCACAGTAACACTATTATGATTCAAAATAGCGGGCAGATAAGCCCGGCTTTGATGATGCCAATGTACATTGTATACATACCTTTGCTTGTCGCTTTTATCTTGGCTATTGTCCGCACAATAGAAAAATACATAAAATACTTGCTGCAATATGTAAAGTCCAGAAATGAAAAATTTGGGAAGGGGGGCTGACATGGCTATAGATGGGAGCATATTGATTATTGTATTTGCGTTGTTTTTGGGCACTTTGGCACTTGGTGTCCCCATAACCGTATCTGCCGGTATCGCAGCTTTGTCAGCATGGTTTATGATTCCAGGATTCCCGGCGAGTCCGGGTTTTGTTTTCCGCAACATGGTTGCTGTATTGGACTCTACTCCTTTTCTGGCTATTCCGCTTTTTATCCTCTCAGGGAACTTGATGGCAAAGGGCGGCATATCAGGGAGGCTGTTTGATTTATTTTCATATTTTGTCGGCAACAAAACCGGCGGCTTGCCGGCGGCGGTTATAGTTACAACCTTTTTTTACGGCTCATTTACCGGCTCTGCTCCAGCAACAGTGGCCGCAGTCGGCGCAATGACAATACCTTTGCTTGTCAGCCTTGGTTACAATAAGGTTTTCGTTACCGCAATGGTAGTAGTTCCAAGCGGCCTTGCCATAATTTTGCCCCCAAGCGTTCCGATGATTGTATTTGGTATGTCTTCCGGGACATCAATAGGAGACCTGTTTATAGCCGGCATTCTGCCCGGCATATTGGTTGCCGCAGTCATGGTAATATATGTGGTTTTATACTTCAAAATACGCGGCGGCGAAGATAAAGAAAAGCTCAATGAGAATTTTAATAAATTACGTTCAAAAGGCTTTTTTAAGGTATTTAAAGATAGTATATTGGCACTGCTTTGCCCGTTCATTATTCTAGGGGGTATTTACTCCGGTATTGTAACACCTACAGAAGCTGCAAACATTTCGGTTGTCTACGCCTTAATATTAAGCGTGCTGGTATACAGGACAATCAGCCTAAAGGAGCTTCCGGAAATTTTTAAAGATAGCGCCTCTACCACTGCCAAGGTCTTTGTTATTATCTCCACGGCCACCGTGTTGGGCCGTGTGCTGACGCTTATGCAGGCACCACAGCAAATTTCTGCTGCTCTTATGGGTATGTTCTATTCGGATGTTGCGACTTTTATTGTTATACTATTATTTCTTATAACATTCGGTTTATTTATGGAGCCGCTTGCAGTGATAATTATCACCACGCCGATTTTTTTCCCGATTGTCACCGGTATGGGCATAAACCCTGTGCATTTTGGCGTGCTCATGATATTCTGCTCGGCAATCGGGTTTGTAACGCCGCCTGTAGGAATGAGTTTGTTCGTTGCAACATCAATAACCAAGATACCCTTACTTTCGATAGCCAAGCAGACGGTTCAATTCCTGGTACTGCTTGCCATTGTAATGGTGGTAATAATTCTTGTTCCGGAAATAAGCCTTATACTTCTCAGGTAGCGGCAAGAGATAGAGAAACGGTTGAATCGTGTTTTATGAACTGGGTAAGAAACACAAAGCGGGTATTAAGGAAGGAGGTGATGGCAATATAAGGAAAGACCCTTCGCGGCACGGCTACAAAGAGCCAGAGCCGGTTCAAGGCTGGCAAGGAATATTCAGCAAGCTGCTGGCGGCTTTGCGCTATGCATTACACGAGACATGGCGGGATTTTTTGATCTTTGTCAGCGGAAAATCCCAGCTGGATGTCAGCTACTAAAAATTTACAGGTATTAAGGAGGCCTAACCCTATGTTAGGGGAAAAAAAAATTACTGATTCTTTATGGTTTACGGCAGGAATAAGCGTACTTGCCGGTGTGATCATCTTTTTGATCCCAATTCCACAAAGCCTTTATGAAATAGCAGAAGCAGTTCCGGCTAGGGATGCTGAAAGGGCATGGACCCTGCTTGCTGTTTTTGTGGCGACTATTTTTGCGTTTGTTTTCAAACCTTGGCCTATGGGTACGGTTTCTTTCATCGCGATTGTAGTACTCGTTGTTACCCGGACGCTGGGGATAGGCCCGGCGCTGAGTGGGTTCGGGAACCCGATTATGTGGATCGTCATTAGCGCGTTTTTCATTTCCAGAGGTGTCAGCAAATCAAAGCTGGGCGAAAGAATTGCATACTTCTTTATGAAGGTGTTTGGAAAGAAAACCCTGGGTTTAAGCTATGCCTTTATAGCGACCAATCTTGTTCTTGCGCCGGCAATGTCAAGTATTACAGCCAGGATGGGAGGGACAATTTCCCCGATTATCCGTGCTTTGTCGGAGGTCTTTGGTTCTAAACCAGAAGACGGCACGGAGCGCAAGGTTGGTTCTTTCGTCATGTTTTCAACATTCCAGTCGGATATGCCCATATCTGCAATGTTTATGACGGCTATGGCAGGAAATCCTCTTATTGTGCAGATAGTAAGAGATGTTATAGGTCATGAACTTACATGGGCACAGTGGACTTTGGCAGCGCTTGTCCCCGGTTTGATTACCATTGCCTTGATTCCATTAATTCTTTACAAGCTGTACCCGCCTGAAATAAAGGAAACGCCGGAAGCTGCTGAAATGGCAAGCAAAAAGATGGCGGAAATGGGACCTGTTAGCATAATGGAAAAAAAAATGATTGGCATCTTTGTTTTGGTGCTTTTTTTGTGGGTATTCGGGCCGACCATGTTCGGTATTGACGCGACAACGGCGGCTTTAATCGGCCTTTGCGTGATGCTGGTTATAGGGGTTCTTAGCTTCGAAGACATAAAAGCCGAAAAAGTTGCCTGGGAAACCCTTGTATGGTTTGCCACTATGGTTATGATGGCCACACAATTGAATACCTTGGGTATAATTCCCTGGTTTAGCCAAATTGTGGGTAACTCTGTAGCTGGACTTAGCTGGTACATAGCTTTTGGGATAATTGCCATTGTTTACTTCTATTCGCACTACTTCTTTGCAAGCAATGTGGCCCATATAGCCGCTATGTACGGTGCCCTTTTGGGCGTGTCCGTAGCCATTGGGGCCCCGCCTTTGTTTGCGGCGCTGGTTTTGGCCTACATTAGCAATCTTTACGGCGGCCTTACTCATTATTCTACGGGCTTAACCCCTGTTATTTATTCCATGGGTTTTGTTACGCAAAGGGACTGGTGGAGTTTCGGCTTCTTGTTTTCCATTGTGTATCTTGTTATATGGCTTGGCATAGGCGGCGTGTGGTGGAGGCTTCTTGGCTTGTGGTAAAGGCTTTTGTTAAAAAGCCTTGCGCTGAATGACAAGGCATATCGTTTGATGTGCCTTGTTTTATTGACACTGTAAAACGTTAAGTCGGAAAGGAGAATTCCTTAGTGGTTATTTTGATTTTAGGCGGGGGCTATGCGGGCATTCACACGGCCAAAGTGCTGGAAAAGAAGCTAAAAAACCGCCGAAACATAAGAATTCAGCTAATTGACAAAAACCCATATCATACGCTTATGACACAGTTGCACGAGGTCGCCGGCTACAGGGTCAAGCCGCACGCCGTCAGGATACCCTACGATTCAATTTTCAAAAACGACAGCGTTCAGGTTATTCAGGATGAGGTAAAAGAATTCGATTTTGTAAATCGTGTACTTATTTCCGGCAATAACAAATACAATTACGATTACCTTGTGATCGCAACGGGAAGCAGGCCTGATTTTTTCGGCGTTGAAGGTGTGGAAAAATACGGCTACAAGATGTGGTCTTACAAAGAAGCCGTTACGGTTAGAAGCATGATATACGACCAGTTCAGCGAGGCATCAAAAACAAGCTCATCTGCTCAAAGGGGTGATCGCCTGCGTTTCGTTATTGCCGGCGGAGGCTTTACGGGCGTAGAACTTGCAGGGGAGCTGGGTTTTTGGAAAAAATCCCTGTGCAGAGAGTTTGATATAGACTATGGAGTAGTAGAAATTTACCTAATCGAAGCGATGACCGATATTCTAAATACATTTCCGCCGGGGCTCCGCAAAAAAAGCAAAAGTTACCTTAAAAAGCTTGGTGTAGAAGTCGTTACAAATTGTGCAATCAGCAAAGTGGACGGAAACAAAATATTTTTAGGCAGCGGGCAGACTTTAAACGGTACTCTTATTTGGACTGCCGGAATTAAAGGCAATCCGTACATAAAAAACGCGGATATTAATTACGACGAAAAACGACATTGGATAAATGTTAACGAGTACACCCAAAGCGCCTCTCATGAAAATGTTTTCTGTGTAGGAGACTCTCTGCTTTATGTGTATAAAGGCCGCCCTGTTCCAAAAATTATAGAAACCTGTATACAGTCCGGAGACCTGGCCGCAAAAAACATCATAAGACTTATAGACGGAAAACGCATGAAAGTTTTCGAGCCGAAATATCATGGCTCTATGGTTTCTATAGGACCTATTTATGGTGTCGCGAAAATCGGAGCCATTAGATTTAAATGGCTGTTTGCAACATTAATAAAACATCTTGCTAATCTTCATTACCTCCACGGAATTGGAGGAATAAAGTTGGATTTAGACTACATAAACAACCAGTTTATAGACCTTTTCTTAAGATTCTTCAAAAAAAAGGAGGACTTGTAAGTGTCGACAGTTATTGACAGATATACAGAGCTTCTGCTCAACAAGGAATTCAGCGACCCAATGCATCTTTCCTCATTCGAGTGGGCAAAGGTTGATGCCGGTGCGCCCTACGAAAAAAAGACATTATACGGCTTGTGCCGCCATTGTATGCAGGGAGACTGTGTAACACTTGTTCATATGGAGGATGGAGTTGTTACCGGTGTGGAAGGCCGCAAAGATATTCCGCCAAATTATGGCAACTTGTGTCCCAGGGGAAATTCCGCAATTATGAGCCTTTACAATCCTTATCGTGTAAAAACGCCTCTTGTGCGTACAAACCCGGAAAAAGGGCTTGACATAGATCCACGATGGAAAGAAGTAACATGGGATGAAGCTTTAGACATCACCGCAAGAGAGCTAAAGAAGGTCAAAGATGAAGATCCAAGAGGGCTTGTCATATGCGAAGGGTGGGGAGAGCGAGATACTATTCTTCGCGTTCCTTTTATTGAAGCGTTTGGATCGCCAAATGAAATTGGTTCTCACGGGCCTCTTTGTACGGTTCATTATGCAACGGGACTTATTCACGGTAACTTCCCCGTATCGGTAGTAGACCTTGATTATTGTGATTATCACATAACCATAGGCAGATCGCTGGGGCCTAACTTTGCGACAACAGGCGGAACAAGGAAATTCGTTAAAGCCCTGGAGCGTGGAATGAAATTGATTTGCCTTGATCCGCGCTGTTCCTACGAAGCGGCAAAAGGGGAATGGATTCCTGTAAGACCGGGTACCGATTATGCTTTCCTTTTAGCAATGACACATATAATGATGTTTGAAATACAGGTCTACGATATGGAATTCCTGCTCAAACGGACAAATTCGGCTTACCTGATAGGAAAAGACGGAAACTATTTAAGAGATGCCAAGACAAATAAGCCGCTTGTCTGGGATGAAAAATCCAATAGTGCCGTGCCTTTCAATACTCTGGATATTTCTCCCGTGCTTGAAGGTACATTTAATGTAAACGGTGAAAATGTAAACACAGGTTTTACGGAAGTAAAGCAGGGATTCGTAAAATACACTCCCGAATGGGCCGAAACAATTTGTACGATCCCCGCCAAAACAACACGCAGGATTGCAAGTGAATTTGTTTCACATGCAAGAATTGGAAGCACTATAGATATCGACGGTTTTACATTTCCGTTCAGGCCTGTTTCGTTAAACACGGAGCGTAATCTGACAAATAAAACAGGCGGTACATATGCCGACCTTACCGGCAAGCTTATCAACATGATGGTTGGGGCAATTGAAGTCCCGGGCGGCTGTGTAGGCTGCGGGTATAGGGGAGCCGCTGCAATAGAACCGACGGAAGACGGTACAATGAAGCCCGGCTACGAGGCGGTTCCACGGGAGTTTAATTATCCGCCGCAACACATAGGACTTGTGGAATTTTTCCCGAATTGTCATACAACGCCTCATTTAGCCGTAAACGCCATATTGGAGCCTGAAAAGTATTACATAGACTATGAAATAAAGACGTGGTTTTCTATCGGCGGAAATCCCATAAGAATGAACGGGCAGCCGGAAAAGTATGTTGAAGCATTCAAAAAAATACCGTTTTCCGTATCCATTGCCTATCACATGGATGAGCCGGCCAGTCTGGCCGATGTTCTGTTGCCGGAGCATAGTTATCTTGAACGAGTGCGTGTAGCTCCGTTTTATCCTCAGCATCAATCTGTTTCCGATGAGGTTGCAGGCCTGCAGATGATTCAAATGCGCCAGCCTGTTCCTACCCTGTTTAACACGAAGCATGTGGATGACATTCTTCTTGAGCTTGCCGATCGTATAGGCATATTGTACGGCGAAGGCGGCCTCAATGACTGTGTAAACAAGGGTGAGGATTGGATTATAAAAGAGCAAGGCCTCAACATAGTGGAACCTCATAAGCTGGATTTAAAGACGAGATATCCCCTGACTGAAATATTTGACAGACAAATTAAAGGCTGGATATTTGGGGATGGGACAGGTTTTAAAGAATTGAACGAAGTGGGCTACAAAATCCACTGGCAGTCAAAGAAACATTTTTACCTGTATTATTACTATCCGGGTGATCAGACAAAACATGAATTTTATTTTCAGCATTTGAAAAACACAGGGGATAATTTAAAAGCTAACCTGCGAAAGCACGGCATAAAATTCCCCGGTGTAGATAATGAGGATTATATCTTCGATATGTATAAACCAGTTCCCCATTGGATAGAAACCAATGAGCCTGCGGAATATGACTTATTGTCATTTAACTGGAAAACACCTTATTTTTCCAGCGATGTAGGAGGTGCGGCAGGAAACCCATGGCTGGCAGAACTGTATAAAACAGACCCCTACGAAGCGGTAATCTGCATAAACCCTGAAACGGCAAAAAAGAAAAACCTTAAGGAAGGGGATCGTGCAGTTGTTTCGTCTCAATGTGGCAGCCTTGAAGGTATTGTCAGGGTATCGGAGCTTTTTCATCCCGATTCAATCGGCATTTCAGGCGGCTATGGCGGCGGAACTAGACAGGGAAATCCATTAAATCGAAAAGGGCCGAATTTTAACGCGTTAATTTCCACAGAAATAAACACATTGGACCCTGTAAGTGCCGGACAAAATATCTCGCCTAGAGTTATGATAAAAAAAGCAAAGGGGAGACGGTAAGTTATGCGATACGGAATGTTGATAGACTTGAAGAAATGCGTAGGATGCGGTGCCTGTAGCGTTGCCTGCCGTGCGGAAAACGGGACTCCAGCAGGAATCAACTTTAACAAGATGAAAAAATTTGAAGTTGGAAAGTATCCAAGCGCAAAAATGAAGTGGCTTCCGATGCCATGTATGCACTGCAAAAATGCTTCCTGTTTGAGAATTTGTCCAACACGCGCTACGGTAAAAAGCGAAGAGGGGATAGTAACGGTTGATTCAAAAAAGTGTATAGGATGCAGAGCCTGTATCATGGCCTGTCCTTATGAAGGTAGGCAGTTCCTATGGGACATAAAAAATTATTATGAAGATCAGAACGCAACGCCTTTTGAAAAGAAGAAGTATGTTAATTTTGAAAAAGGTACGGTTGCAAAATGTGTGTTCTGCATCGATAGAGTGGCGCGGGGAGAAAAAAATGCCTGTGTTCAGACTTGTCCGGCAAATTGTAGGATATTCGGAGATTTGGATGATCCGGAAAGCGAAATTTCCAAATTGATTGCTCAACACGGAGCGGTTCCGTTCAGAAGTGAGCTTGGAACAGAATCTTCCGTATATTACATCGGGGGGTAATGCTATGGGAGTCATAGATTGGATTATATTGGCCGTATCGGTTTTGATTTTTGGAGCAAGCGGCTTAACCGTTTTATACAACGTATTCTTTGGTTTAGGTAAAACTAATTTGAATAACAAATATATTTGGGGACTCAACATTCAGGGGTTCTTTGTTTTGTCATCAATAGGCAGCGGAATTCTGGCGGTTTTATCTATTGCCGTTATCTTCCAGGAACTGCTTGCGTTTTCCCTTTACCGGTTTCAGCTTGCAGCCACGATTGCTTTTGCGTGTTTGTTAAGCGCACAAATGTTAATGGGCGCAGACCTTGGCAGGCCGTTTCGCGCACTTAAAATCATATCAGGCAAAAACTTCATTTCACCTTTGACGCTTGACTTCATTTCGCTTGTTATTCTGACCATTCTAAGTTTTGTGTTTATGTTCGGGATTTTCATGAATATCCCTGAAGTTATGAGATTGTGGGCTTTTGCCACTTTATTTTTTACATTGTTTTGTATGCTTGTTCATGTGCTGCTTTTTGTTATGCATTTGTCTGGCTCCAGAATAAAATCATTTGATGCCCTTATAACGGTAGCAAACGGTATATGGAGCGGAACAGCCGTAATGTCGCTGCTCACGTTAAATGATTCAAATCATCATGTTTTTTTTAATTCATTCCTTGTTTTAACCTTGTTGATATTTGTATCACAAATAGGTAGCATTATAAGTGCTTTTTTAGCGGAACAAAAACCGCATAATTTAATATTTACCGGAATATCATTCATTATTCTCGTATTTCTTTTGGGACACGGGATAATTTTTAGGGAAATTTTGATACTGGAAATTGCAATATGTCTTTTAGCGATTGTCGCATTGTTCATTGAAAAATTTGAAATGGTAATAGGGTTTCAAAGAGAGCCAGTCTTGCCGCCTCCTTACAGTATGTACGAGCAACCCAAGCCGTACAGACCGTCATTTTTTGAAATCGGCAACTTAATCGCAGCACTTAGTTTTACGGTTGTTGTTACGTATGGCGTACTCATAATAAGAGTGTATTTGCTGCCGTTTATTATCGGGTTATTCACATGAAGCAAGCTCAACAAGACGAAAAAAACATAGCGGGTATGAGCGCGAAAAGGGGGCAGATTTACCAAATCCTGATAAATATCTTCATGTGCCTTCCGGATGAAAAATTTCGGAATTATTTATATTCGCCTGAGTTTCAATCATTTCTGGAACGGCAAAAAGAACTGCAATACCCTATTATTACCAAAGGGATAGGCCTTATCACCGGTTTTTTAAAAGAAACCATGAATGTTGATATTGTCGAACAAATAGAGGTTTTGGCGGTGGATAGAACAAGATTGATACGCGTTCCGCATGCTACGGGGCTTAAAGCGCCTTATGAAAGTCAATATCAAAAAGAGAAAAAAACTTCATCGTCTATGTTGCGTATTACAAATCTTTACCGCAAGGCGGGATTCATACCAGTGGATGCAAAGGAGAGCGTTGATTTTTTCTGTGTTGAATTGGATTTTATGCGTGTTTTATCAGAACAGATAGCTAAAGAACCTTCAAAAACCAGCTTTTTATTTTCCATACAGAAAACATTTTTAGAAGAGCACCTTGGAAAATGGATTGGTGAGTATGCGGAAAATGCAACCGCTTACGCCGAAACGGATTTTTATCGAGGCTGTTTAATGGTTTTACAGGGCTTTATTGAAATAGAAAAAATGTATCTTAAAACTTTTTAGGTAACAGGAAGTGTTCAAATGAAGGGAATCTCTAAAAACTCAAATTGGGTTTTCTTGCAGGAAGGTTCGGGTCGACTGTGTGGTTCGTGGTTAATTTTCTTTAATGCGCTTGTCTTATATTTACTGGCAAAAAACCAACAAGAAAGGCCGCATTCAGTTTTAAAAATAAAACGAGTTCCAATAATGAGCGCTTCTTGGAAACCGCTGATTAGCTCGAAGCCTGTCGTCGTTTCCTTGGCATCTTTCATGCAGAATTTTTTACTCCTATTGTGTTGCTTCTATGATTATTGCACGGGCTGTCGGCATTTGTCGATGAGATTTTGGTGTTTTATTATTAAAGCTAGTTTCGTTTTTGAAGCAACAAATGATTTTTTTGCCAACTTCTTAGGAGCGTGTTATTGTGAATAGATGCAGCATCTATTTTTTGGCATCTCGCCGTATTATTGACGATCATTGTGTTGACAAAAGTAATAACTAATGGTATCATAAAAGCTAGGCAAATAACGGCAGATTACAGGAGGGCAGAATAAGGTTATGGATAAAATAATACGGTTAAATATGCTGGACCAAAGCATATCCATTCAGAAGGTCGATCCAAAGCATGAATATATCGGTGGCAGGTATTTGACATCTACTATTGTCAACGAAGAGGTTCCGGCAACCTGCGAGCCACTTGGGAGGCATAATAAAATCGTCATAGCCCCAGGCCTTTTAGGCGGAACTTTTGCGGCGATGAGCAACCGCCTTTCTGTGGGTGCGAAAAGCCCGCTGACAGGCGGAATCAAAGAATCAAACATCGGCGGCTCTTTTGCCAGGAAGCTGGCTCTAATGGGCTATAAAGCTATCGTTATTGAAGAAAAGCCTTCTGAAGACGACGGACGCTGGCATATGCTTTATATTGACGCGAATGGCGCGACTTTAAAACCTGCGGAAGAATACATTGGATTGGACAACTATGAAACATGCGCTTTGCTGAGAGAACGGTTGGGAAAACACATTAACATTATGACCATAGGGGTCGCCGGAGAGCGCCAGTATTCGTCCGCTACTTGCGCCGTGGCAGACGATGACGGAATCCCCGCCCGCCACGCCGGACGCGGCGGCATGGGCGCGGTCATGGGTAGCAAGCGCGTAAAATGCATTGTGTTGGACGACCCTAAGCCGCAGGATGTGGGCTACAGGGACCGTGAAGCCTTTGTATCCAAATGCAGGGAGTGGAACAAGGAGATTATTCCCAAGCGGCAAGTGCTTACAAAGCTGGGAACTGCCAATCTTGTCGCTGTTACAAGTCGGATTGGGGCTCTCGCCTGCCGGAATTTCAGCTTAGGCTCTTTTGACGAGTATGAAAAAATCAGCGGCGAAAAGATGTACGATACCATTGTAGAAAGAAAAGGGGATCCGTCTCACGGATGCTATAAAGGCTGTATCGTGCGATGTTCCAACGTGTATAACGGCCCAGATGGGGAGCATCTTACATCGAGCTTGGAATTTGAAACGCTGGGATTGATGGGGAGCAACCTGAACATTGCCGACCTTGACACGGTTGCACGCTTAGACCGCTTCTGCGATGGATTTGGCATGGATACGATTGAGCTTGGTGCTGCGTTTGGCGTAGTAATGGAAAGCGGCCTCTGTGAATTTGGGGATATCGACGGTGTTTGGAAACTGGTAGAAGAAGTAAAATCAGATACCATATTCGGCAAATTGCTTGCGCATGGTTGTGTCGTTACGGGCAAAGTATTGGGCGTACAAAAAGTTCCCGCCGTAAAAGGGCAGAGTTTTGCAGCTTATGAGCCCCGTGCATTGAAGGGCTTAGGTGTAACCTATGCCGTCTCGCCTATGGGGGCGGATCACACCTACGGGAACTGCCTGCCAGGGCGCCCGGGTTACCGTCCAGTTACGCAGACCACACCAGAACCTGGACAAAGAGAAGGAAGCGTTGAGTGGGCCAAAGATATGCAAACCATGACGGCAATTTGCGATGCTATGGGCCTGTGCTATATTGCAGTAAGTGCCTCATGGGATACCGTGGAAAAAGTATCCACTTTGCTCAACTTAAAATATGAGGCTGCATTCAAGCCGGACGATTTAATCATCATGGGTAAAAAAATGATTCGACTGGAAGTGGAATTCAATGAGCGTGCAGGATTGACCGCCGCACATAATCGTATGCCAGAATATATGATGGAGATGCCAATCCGTACCGGCGATGTTTTTGACATTCCCGAAGAAGAGCTTCAAGACTTCTACAATAAAGGATTTGAAACCGTTTGAGGAAGCGTTGATAAAATAAGGTGCCGAAAGGCCTTGATTGAGGCATGGCCTTTCGGCTATTTGTGAGGAGGATGATGATGTCTGATATGTATGTTGTAACATTGAAATGGCTGTATCAGTACCGCGAAGCCGTCGGGACAAATCAAATAGAGGTGTCCTTGCAGGAACCGACGACGCCGCATTTATTAATGGAAGATATGGCAAGGCGTTATCCAGCGCTGAGAGCCATGCTGGAACAGAACCGAGAGGGGGAGTTTAGCGTACTTGTATGTATGGAAAAGCGCGTTTTGGCAATGCACCACCCGTTGACGGAAACCTGTGTACTCGATATTATTCCGCCGCTTTCTGGAGGATAGTAAAAATCTGGATAGATTTTTAAGTAACCTGACTATTGCACTTTTGCTTTCAATCAGGTATAATAAAAACAAACTCAATGAAGAGGAGACGATTAACATGAATGAAGTTATCAAAAACATTCAGGCACGCCGTAGCATCCGTTTTTTTGATGATACGCCAGTCAAGGATGAGGACATTCAGACTATGCTGGAATGCGCAAAGATAGCGCCCAGTGCCATGTACCAGCAGCCCTGGCATTTTACAGTTCTGCGCGACCGGGTTCTTATGGCCGAGATAACTGCGGTAAACAAGGAAATTGCATTGGCTTCAGGCATACCGCACGAAGTTGAAAAGGCGAAAGATCCGAATTTCGACAGCTTCCGTACGGCCAAAACGGTGATAGTGATCTCTGCGAAAGACGATGTTGAGTACGCCATGGGTGACTGCGCCAACACGGCAATGATAATTACGCTTGTGGCCACATCACTTGGCTTAGGAAGCTGCTATCTTGCGGGGTTCAATCATGCGCTGAGAAGACCTGAAGGCAAAGATTTTTGCGCTCGTCTAAAAGTTCCCGAAGGCCATACGCCACTCTTTGCGGTCAGCCTCGGCTATACTGCAGAGCAGCCTAAAGTGCGCAAGCCACTTAAACCCGATTCGGTCAATTATATCGGTTGATTGCATAAAAACAATCAAATAACTGGGGGGTCCAATGCGCTTTATTAACGGCTAGTCATTTAGAAGGACAAAGGCACGGTTGTTATCGTGCCTTTGTTAAAAAACGGTTTTCAAAGCTGTAGCTTTCCGATAGACTTGGCACAATAATTGCTGTTTATAATAACATGGACGTATGTTCCAAATTTACTAAGTTAAGGAGATTTTATCATGAAGTCTGGTTTTAACGGTGTTGACTTTGAAGACACCATCAATTATGACAAGTTGAGGAAGGATCGACTTGCCCGTGCAAAAGAAGAACTCAAAAAGTCTGGTTATGGCGCTTTGTTATGTTACGATTTTGACAATATCCGCTATATAACCGGCACCCATATAGGCGAATGGAATCGCAACAAGATGAACCGCCATTGCCTGCTTATTGACGGTTTGGATCAACCCATTTTGTTTGATCCTGCTTGCCCTTCAAAACGCAAGCGCGTTTCTTGGATTCGTCCGGAAAACATTATGCCGGCCGTAGGCTCTATGCGCGGCTCTATTCCTGTGGAAGCTGGCATGGTAGACTTGGAAGCCAATGAAATTATCCACTATCTAAAAGAACACGGAGTAGACAAGCGTCCTTTAGGTATAGATATTGTGGATATTCCTCTTCTAAAAGCCCTGGAAAAAGCCGGTATCGAAGTACTTGACGGACAAGCTCCTATGGTGGAAGCCCGCTTAATAAAAACCGATGAGGAAATCGAACTGTTAAAATGCTCGGCGGCAATGGTAGATGCAGCATACTGGGATGTAGCCAAAAACTTACGACCAGGAGCCACTGAAAACGAATTGGAAGCCCTTATTCAAGGCCAGCTCTTTAGATGGGGTGCGGAGTCCGTAGAATTCGTCAATTGTATTGCCGGTATGCGTGGAAACCCGCATAGCCACACCACTTCCAACCGTATGATCCGGCCTGGCGAACTCGTTTACTTTGATATCGGCAATGTTTACAATGGTTATCGTACCTGCTATTACCGGACATTCTCATGCGGCAAGCCTACTAAAGCCCAGGAAGAAGCATACGCTACGGCCTTGAAGTGGCTTCGCGATGGTATATCCGTTATTAAACCGGGTTCCACCACTGCTGATGTTGTAGCCAAGTGGCCGACCGCTCAGGACTTGGGTTTCAAAAACGAAAGAGAGGCTTTCTTGCTTCAATTCGCACATGGTATAGGCTTGGGGCTCTGGGAAAAACCTGTTATCTCCGCGCTTTTCTCCAAGGACCACCCATTTGAGTTTAAAGCTGGCATGGTCTTTGCCATAGAAACCTGGTGTGCGTCAAAAGACGGTACTGGTAGCGCCCGGATAGAAGAGGAAGTCGTTGTTACAGAAAACGGCCATGAAATTATAACCAAGTTCCCTTCCGACGAGATTACCTCATGTGGGTTCCCCGGTTGTCATTTCCCGTGATAATTTTGCAGTAATTTCTACCAAGGCACAGAGTCTACCATACTTTACTCTGTGCCTTTTATCATCGGGTTAAAACCCGCATTTTACAATCTCGTAGTTTTCAGCGCTCCGTATGTTGACTCTATCCCCGCGCTTTTCAATATCCGGCAGAGGGCGCTGTAGCTTATGCCCACGCCTCTTTGCTCATGATATATTCCATGCCTCATTGTACCGAGGGGGTGAAATTTTCCCTCGTATTCTTAAGGGTGAAATTATCACAAGTTAAACACATTAGGCAACAGCAATTCTACATTTACTCTTTTTGATTACCACTCCCCCTCAAATTTCTCACGTAAAGAGGCAAAAATTGCAAAGATAGGGGCAGAGTTGATAA
>WRKI01000326.1 GCA_009778155.1 Spirochaetota bacterium | reverse complement strand
CCCCCCCATCTCGGTTAGGCAATCTAAGGAATCTCACGTCAAGGATAACATTCTCGGTAAACTTTCGCAAGGGGAAATCTTTGCGAATAAAGCCGGGAGTGTTTTTGGGGGGTATTTTACGCGGTTTATGCGGCGGTTTTGGTGTATATTGGAACGTTATGTGCCATAAAATCTGAAATTGCTGGATAAAGGTTTTGTTAAAATGCTATCCAGCGAATGGTTTTATGAATCCAAACGCATAATGAAAAAACCTTGTTGTCAAGGTAAAGGAGTGTATGTTTTATGGAATTGGAATACATGATCGAAGAATCTATCGGAGTGATACTTCTACTGGTTCTAGTCGGGGGCGGAATTAGCGTGATTAGCTTAATTGCCGTGCTTGTAACGTCAAGCAAGGTGAGTAAGATTCAAGCGGCGTTAGATGAATTTGTAAAAGCTTTAGCTGAAGCTGGGAAAGAACAAGAAAAAGAAATGAAAGCCCTAGTCGAAGCAGAAGAAGAAAAATCAAAAAAACTGTGGGATGAGCAAGCCGTGGTGTTAAACAAGCAAAAATTATTGTTAGAGGAGCAAAACCTTACAATAATAAGAATGCTAAACAGGATGGAGGAAATAGCGAAGAAATAAGGACAAATTTTGCGGTTGTTGGAACGTGCCGCAGGGGTTCAAGCCTCGTCGCTGATAGCGGCCGGGTTCCCCCTGCAAAAAGCTCTAAATTGCGCCGCCGTTGTCTGTCCATTCTTCGGTCATTTCCAGAATCCCCGGAAACTGCCCGCCAGAAGCTGCGGAGGCGGCGAAAGACCACTCTATCCACGAGCCGTCCCAGAGTAACACCTGCATATCGTGGCCAAGCACTTCGCGTAACACAAACCAAGTGTGGCTCGCGCGAAGACCGCTCTGGCAAAAAACAATCACATTCCGGCCGCGTATAACATCGCCGTAAACCGCTTCAAGCTCTTCCCTTGAACGTATAAGACCGGTGGCCGGGTCGATGTTGTTTACCCAGTTAATGTTTACAGTGTTAGCAATTCTGCCAGTGCCAAACGCGCCGCCAGAAGCCGGGACACGCTCGCCGGCAAACTCTTGTGCAGTTCTTGCGTCAATCACCACCCATTCATCGGGGTTTTGCAGGGCTTCTACGACAAGGGCGAAAGGGGCTGCAACCCTTGCGTAATCGTAGTCCGGCGATTGAAAGTTGTTTCTGACGGCAAGGCCGGGCAGCCTTACGCCGCTGCCCGTGGGATAGCCGGCGGCAATCCATGCGTTTATGCCGCCGTCAAGATAATGAATTTTTTCCATGCCTAACATTGAAAGCAGCCACATAAGGCGGGAGCTGTCCAGCACGTTTTCAGAGTAAACAACGATTCTGGAGTTTCCCGTAACGCCTGCCCTGGAAAGCAGGTTTTCGATTTCCGCTTGCGAGGTGCCCATGCCGGCAATTTCCGGGGAGATCGCCGCAGGGGAGCTATCGGCTGTAATGTCCGGCCGCCAAATAAGGTAAGAGCCGTCAATCGCCCCGGCGGGGCCGGCCGGGAGCAGCGCTGTGAAGGGGCTTATCGCGCCGATAACGACAAGGTTCGGTTCCCAGTATTCCAGAAGCGCCTGCAGTTGCGCCGCGCTTATTACCCTGCCAAGATCGCCTGCGACAAATTCTTCCACGGGAAAAAGCGGCGCGGGTCTTCGACAAGCGGCCAAGCCAGCCATAGCCAGCACAAGGGTTAATAACAGCGATAAATATTTTGACGCGGTTTTCATGTTTTGTTCCTTTGTAAAAATATACGGGAGCCTCTGAAAGCAAAGCCCCCGTATAAAACAATACCATGAAAAACGGCCTATGACAAGTCCCGCCGGCTACTCATACTTTTCCCGTGGCGCGTAGCTTGTATGCAAAAACTCGTGCGCCTTGTGGCTGTTCGGCTTGCCGAAGAAATCCTGATACAGCTTTAAGATGTCCGGGTTCTTGTGCGATTTGCGGAACTTGCGCGACTCATCCTCGGTGTACAACGCTTTCGCGCGCTCCTTGCGGACATCCATTTCAAGGCGATCCTTGTTGGAAATCCTGGGTTGGCCGCCCCCGTTCACGCAGCCGCCGGAACAACACATAACCTCGATAAAGTGATAATCAGCCTCGCCTTTTTTTACTTTTTCAAGAAGCTGTGCGGCGGCGCCGGTGCTGTGCGCCACAGCCACCTTTACCACTTTTTCGCCAATGCTTACTTGCGCTTCTTTAATCTCGGTTATTCCGCGTACGGCGTTGTATTCAAATTCTTTCAAGTCGGCGCCGGCCAAAACATCGGCGACTGTGCGTATTGCCGCTTCCATTACGCCGCCGGTTGCGCCGAATATTACGCCAGCCCCGGTGTACTCGCCCAGCAAATCCTGATCATACTCGCTGTCTTCTAGCGAGGCAAAATCGATTCGCGCCTGTTTTACCATTTTTGCAAGCTCTCGCGTGGTGATTACGGCATCAATGTCGCGTAACCCGTTTACTTCCATTTGCGGGCGCACGATTTCGGCCTTTTTTGCCGTGCAGAGCATAACAGACACGGTA
The DNA here is from genome assembly GCA_009778155.1 of Spirochaetota bacterium. Lineage (GTDB taxonomy): Bacteria > Spirochaetota > Spirochaetia > Treponematales > Breznakiellaceae > WQXQ01. The sequence continues at coordinate 21,914 of WRKI01000326.1, read as the reverse complement.
AAGATTTTTTTAGGATCAAGCCCGTATTTTTCGGCATAGTAGGATTTTATCACTGCGCCTAACATGGTATGCGGCGCTTTTGCCGTGGAAAGATTGGGGATTAGCTCCGGGTAATTGAACTCTAAAAAGCGTACCCAGCCGGGCGAACATGATGTTAGCATTGGCAACACTCCGCCGTTTTGTATCCTGTCCAAAAGTTCGTAGCCTTCTTCCATTATTGTTAAGTCTGCACCAAAGTTTGTGTCATAAACTTTGTCAAAGCCGAGGCGTTTTAGGGCTGTAACCATTTTGCCCGTAAGCCTTGAGCCAACGGGGAAACCGAACTCTTCGCCAATTCCAGCACGCACGGCCGGCGCGGTTTGCACGACAACGTGTATCTCCGGGTTTTCAATAGCCGCCCACACTCTGTCAATATCTTCTTTTTCTTTCAAGGCTCCCACGGGGCAGACATTTATGCACTGCCCGCAGTAGAGGCAGGGAACTTGCGTAACGCTGCGGTTGAAAGCCGGGCCAACCTTTGCGTTTATTCCCCTTCCCATAAGGTCAAGAATGCCGACTTTTTGCTGTTTTTTGCAAATATTTATGCAACGCTCGCAAAGTATGCACTTTGTTTGATCCCGCACGATTGAAGGCGACATATCGTCGTAAATGCCGCCGGCGGTTTTCTCGCCGTCGAAGTATATCTGCGAAATGCCAAGCCCTTCGGCAATGTACTGAAGCTCGCACTTGCGGTTGCGCTCGCAAGTAAGGCATTCCCGGTTGTGGTTCGACAGTATAAGCTCGATGGTGGATTTTCTGGCATCCCGCACTTTTTTGGTATTTGTTCTAACAATCATACCTTCGGCTACCGGGTGCACGCAAGAAGCCTGAAGCGAGCGCGCCCCTTCTATTTCCACAAGACAAACGCGGCAAGCTCCAATCTCGTTTATGCCTTTAAGAAAGCATAATGTGGGGATTTCAACGCCAGCAGATTTTGCGGCATGAAGGATAGAGTCGCCTTCTATCGCTTCTACTTTTATGTTGTCTATCGTTAAATTTACCTTTCCCATTTTGACCCTCCTTATTTTTTGGAAACCGCTTTGAACGGGCATCTTTCAGCGCATATGCCGCATTTGGTGCAACGCTGATGATCCACAACGTGCAGCTTTTTATTTTCGCCTGCGATAGCGTCTACCGGGCAGTTTTTGCGGCAAATTCCGCAACCGATACATTTTTCTGTTATGTGGAAATGCATTAGGTCGCGGCAGACACCTGCCGGGCAAATCCTGTCGCGCACATGGGATACATACTCGTCGCGGAAGTATCGCAGGGTTGAACGCACGGGGTTTGCCGCCGTTTGCCCCAACGCGCAAAGCGACGATGTTTGTATGTTTTCGGCAAGCCGCTCAAGGTTGTCGATATCTTGCATTTCGCCTTTTCCGTGGGAAATTTTTTCCAATATTTCCAACATACGCTTGGTTCCGATTCTGCAAGGCGGACATTTCCCGCAGGATTCGTGAACCATAAAGCCAAGGAAAAACTTTGCAATGTCTACCATGCAGTTGTCTTCGTCCATTATAATCATGCCGCCCGAACCCATAATCGATCCTAGTTTTGCAAGGCTTGCAAAATCGATGGGCGTGTCCAGGCTGTCTTCCGGCAAACAGCCGCCGGAGGGGCCGCCTGTCTGCACGGCCTTGAACTTTTTGCCTTCCGGTATGCCGCCGCATATATCAAAAATAACTTCGCGCAGGGTTGTTCCCATCGGTATTTCGACCAATCCTGAATGCGCGATTTTCCCGCCTAACGCAAACACCTTTGTCCCCTTGGAGTTTTCTGTTCCTATGGATGCAAACCATTTTGCCCCTTTCAGTATTATCTGCGTGATATTCGCAAAGGTTTCGACATTGTTTATCAGTGTCGGCATTCCCCACAATCCCCTTACAGCCGGGAAAGGCGGGCGCGGGCGCGGCATTCCCCTAAAGCCTTCGATTGAATTTATGAGAGCGGTTTCTTCGCCGCAAACAAAGGCCCCGGCTCCTAGCCTTATTTCTATGTCAAAGGCAAAGCCTGTCCCAAAAATATCCTTGCCCAAAAAGCCGAATTCCCGCGCTTGGTTTATCGCTGTGTGCAATCTGGTTTCTGCCACTGGGTATTCGGCGCGGACATAAACATAGCCGCGGTTTGCACCCACGGCATATCCTGCGATAGCCATCGCCTCTATAACGGAGTGCGGGTCGCTTTCCAAAATGGAGCGGTCCATAAACGCGCCGGGGTCGCCTTCGTCGGCGTTGCACACGACGTATTTTTGATCGCTTTGCGCCTTGTATGCAAACTCCCATTTTAACCCCGTGGAAAAACCGCCGCCGCCGCGCCCACGCAGGCCGGATTCTTTTACTTCGTTTATAACATTTTCCCGGCTCATTTCTAGAGCTTTGCCAAGGGCGGTGTAACCGTCGTGTGCAATGTACTCCAGTATGTTTTCTGCGTTTATCTTTTTGTACAGGCGCAGTGCGATGCTTTCGTCTTTGAAAAAGTACGGCTGGTCTTCGATGACGGCTATTTTGCCGACACCTTTTGGATAGCCCATGACAAAACGGTTGTCCGACCCGCTGCCTTTTGAGTGCAGTCCTACGATTTCCGGCGCGTCTTTTGGCGAAAGGCCGCTGTACAAGGCCCCGCCGGGATAAATCGTAACAAGCGGCTGTCCGCAGCCGACAGGGTATTGTGTCGCTTTTACGGCTATTTTGCCGCCTAAAGCTCCGGCTTCTTTTTCAAAAGCGGACATAAGTTCGTCATTTAATGCAGCGGGGCATTGTTCGCCGCTAAGTATATGTATAAAATGTTTGTGCGACGATTCGTAGTGTTTTATATGTTCTCTTGTAATTTGTCCTGCTTTTTCCAGTTCCTGCAAAGTTTTTAACACTGCTCACTCCTTGTATTTTGCAATAATGGCGGCAACTTGATCTACGCTTAGGTGTGCGTAGACATCCGCATTCACGGTCATGACAGGAGCCAAACCGCAGGCTCCTATACAGCGTGTGGCATCGATTGTAAACTTACCGTCGGGTGAAGTTGCCCCTTCTTGGGCGCCGCTTTCTTTTTCCACTTCTTCAAGAATCCGCTGGGCGTTTTTTACATAACAAGCTGTGCCCATGCAAACCCTTATTGTGTGTTCGCCTTTTGGCTCGACGGAAAAATGCGAGTAAAATGTTATGACCCCGTAAATTTCGGCAAGCGGTATGCCAAGCATCTCTGAAATTCTTTTTTGAGCGTCCAGCGGGATACACCCGAATATTTTCTGGCTCTCGTTCAGAATTGGGATAAGGCATCCGGCGGAGTTCTTGTGGAACTCAATTGCATGATCAAGATTTAACATACGTTCACTTGTTACGATGTTACCGTGTGCTTCGTGCATGACTGTTCCTCCTCTAGCGCATTTGCGCTATGTATGCATTGGTTGGCTTTTGCTACTTGCGGGTTTCCCCATGTTATCGTTTTTACACCGCCGTATTTTTAACGCTGTGATAGCTATCACGCTTATTGCAAAAAATGTAAAAATTATTTTTGCAATAGCGCAAAAGCCGAATTTATGCGCTTGCTTTCATAGAAGCCCATACACGGGCAACTTGAACCAACTTGTGGCAAAAACTGGGCGCAAAACCTCGTTTGGACATTTAGAACTGCCTCAAAAACAGCTTTAAGAGCTTGAATTTCCGTTTGGAGCGGTGGTTTTAAAATTTTTAACGCAAAAAATCCTTGTTTTTTGTTACTTTTTGCAAGTGTGAGTTGTTGTTTCTAGGTCTGTACCGGGGTTCATGCGTTTTTCGCCGTAAAAGGGCATGAATTTTTCGCATTTAGCCAGTCCAAGCCAATGCGGGCGGAACTTTGCCGGCAAAGGGGCTTGGCTGTTCTGGAACTACAGCTTTCGAACAACTCTACTGCAAGCAGTTACACGTTCACGGTTTTCTCGTAAAGGCAAGTCGTATCTACAGTTATGCGACACCTGAAAATTTCTTTTTTAGGTGTTTTCACAAAAAGCGATGGAGGTTTTATGCAAGAATTTCAAAAAGGCAAAGAGCAGTGCGACGCTCCCCTGTCCCACATAATGAAGATAGACGAAGTTTTTAGTCAGGCGGAAGGCTTAAACGATCTGTTTTTTGAGTTTGCCCAGCCGCACTTGGAGTATCTGGCAGAGCATTTGCAGATAAGCCGAACAGCGGCGGCCTTATTCGCCATTTTAGTAACTTCATTTGACGGTAATCACATTACAATTTCCAAACTTGCAAGCCTGTTGCGTTTGAAAGCCGTTGAAGTAATGACACACATGGACGAACTTGAAATTTTAGAACAGAAAGGGCTTATGAGCATTTTCAGGGATGAGCGGCATCGGGAAAAAATTATTTTCGATCTGGATTTTCAAACAATTGAAGCGCTTAGAAAGGGGAATTTTCATGATTTAAGCCATGAAAAAAATTTGAGCGTTGAAAAATTTTTCTCTCAAATAAAGCTGTTCTATCGGCGCACTCGCGGCAGAGCATATAACTCTGTAATAAACAGAATGAGAAACTTGCTATTCAATAATCAGCATCTCTTGTTTGTCAAAAAAATACAAAAACTTGGACTTTGTTCTATCGACACGCTAATACTGCTTTTTATTTTTAACATCACGGTAAACTTTGACAAGCCAGATATAAAGCTTGAATGGCTCCAAGAGTTATTTGATGATACTCACGATGGTGTGCTTGACGACGCTATAGAGTCGGAGTTAAAATCCGGAAAGCATATTCTTTTTCAAAAGAACATAATCGAACATTCATGTAGCGAAGGTTTTGGCGACACTGCTTCTTTCTGCCTTACCCAAACGGCAAAAGACGACTTTTTGGCTGAGCTTAATCTGGCTTCGCAAAATCTTCCAGTAACCGGGCTAAAGCGGTCGGAGGCCATAACCGAAAAAGCTCTTTTTTACCCTGCAAAAACAAAACAGGCAATAGAAGAACTCCATTTGCTTTTGCAGCCTGACAATTTTTCCAATGTTCAAAAACGGCTTTCCGAGAGCGGCATGAGGACCGGATTCGCCTGTTTGTTTTCCGGCGGGCCTGGCACTGGAAAAACAGAAACAGCCTATCAAGTTGCAAGGATAACCGGGCGCGACATTATGCACGTTGACATTGCTTCTACTAAAAGCAAATGGTTTGGTGAAAGCGAAAAAGAAATAAAAGCGGTGTTCGATAAATACCGCAATGCGGCAAAAAAATGCGGAGTAACACCCATTCTTCTTTTCAACGAAGCCGATGCTGTTTTTGCCAAGAGGCGCATTCTTAGTGAAACCCGCGAAGGCCCCGGGCAGACAGAAAACGCAATTCAAAACATCATTTTGCAAGAAATGGAAAATTTGTCCGGCATACTTATTGCGACTACAAACATGACAAAAAATTTGGATGCCGCCTTTGAACGCCGTTTTTTGTATAAAATCGAATTTGACAGGCCGGAAGCCCAAACCCGTAAAGCTATCTGGAGTTCGCTGCTCCCCGGCATTTCGGATAACGATGCTCTGGCTCTAGCTTCGCGTTTTGATTTTTCCGGCGGCCAGATCGAAAACATTGCTCGCAAGTCAACCGTTCACATGGTTCTTGCCGGAAGATCGCCGGCACTGGAAAACTTGATTCAATTTTGCTCAGATGAATGCGCAAACAATGAAGGCTCCAAAACAATAGGCTTTTTACAAACGGCACCGGCAAAGCCGGCAGGGGAGTAAAGGGCAACTGGATTAATCTTGGGGGAGAGTCCGATAGCTTTCCCCCAAGGTTTCAATGCCCGGCTGCCGGCTTTATCTTGCGGTACAGCGTCGCAAGACTCATGCCTAAATGTTTTGCGGCCTCTTTTTTGCCGTCTAGCGTAGTTCCAAAACGTTCCAAAGCGGCTTGGATCGCGGCTTTTTCCAGCTCTTCCAGCGTTTGAGCGGAATTTGCCTGCGCTTTTTTTTCTTCTTTGGCTAAAAATTCGCTTGGAAGCATTGCGCTGGAAAGTATGCCGTCTTCGTCCATCATGTTGATCATAAATTCCATTGTGTTTTCAAGCTCCCGCACATTTCCATACCATGAATACGCTTGCAAGTCCGACACAGCCCCGGCTGTGATATGGCAGAATTTTTTGTTAAACCTTCCTGCATAATGCCTTGCAAAATAATACGCCAAATCTTCGATGTCTTCTAAACGCTTGCGCAAGGGGACAAGTTTGAGCGGGATAACATTCAATCTATAGTACAAATCTTCCCGGAACTTTTTCTCGGCAATCATTTCTTTTAAGTCGCGGTTTGTCGCGGCAATAACGCGCACGTCAACTGGAATCAATTGATTGGAACCAACGCGTACGATTTTTCGCTCTTGCAACACGCGCAAAAGTTTTACCTGCATATACAGCGGCATATCGCCGATTTCGTCCAAAAATAAAACACCCTGATCGGCAACTTCAAACTTCCCCTGCCTTCCGCCGGGGGCGGCTCCGGTAAAGGCTCCTTTTACATAACCGAACAGCTCCGCTTCTAAAAGCGACTCTGGAATTGCCGCGCAATTTATCGCTACGAATTCTTTGTCTTTGCGATCGCTCATTTTCCAGATAGCAATAGCGGCCACTTCTTTCCCAGTCCCGCTTTCCCCAGTTATGAGCACAGTCGATGAGCTTTTTGCGATTTTTTCGATTTCTTTTTTTAGCGACGAAGTGCTTTCACTCTTGCCGATAATGGCATCCATGCCCGGATGGGTTGCCACAAGAGCATTTTGGCCTGACTGTTTTTGGAACTCTTTGCTGTCGCTGAAAATAAGCATTTTTGCATAACGGCTTGAAGGGTTCGGAATTTTATGCTCTTTGCCAAAAACCATCATCTCTTTCCCTTGAACCCGTATGCGATATTCGTTGCCATTGTTAAGCTGGTCGCCAGTCGCCTCCAGTGAAACATTCAAGCCTTCCGGGTTAAAATTATTGAACTGTTTTTGAGCCGCTTTGTTTGCCGCAGTAACAATCCGGTCTTCTCCTATAATTAACACGCCTTGGTTTATGTGATTGATTGCCGAATCAAGCGTGTTGATTAGCGCAATTTTTTTTGATGTTTCATGATAATCCCGCACCTTTGCCGCAATAAATTCGGCAATTTGGTCAAGAAGCTCCATGTACATTTTTTTGTTTTTTAGCACCTTTGCTTTTTGCACTGCCAAACTACCCACAAGGCCGATTACTCCTATGCAAATCTTTTCCAAAAAAATCGGCTTGGATATTGCGACAGCTTCGTGGCAGTTGTCGCGTAACCTGCAATTTTCGCATAATTCATGTTTGCCCGGCTCTTCTATCAACTGCGTTTGCCCGGTATTCATTACATGGCGGTATACATAGCCTTCATTGGACATATCTTGATTAATGCGGTCGGCAAAAATACCCGTTCCTGCCACCCTGCACAAATCGGAATCCGCCACTTCTACATCGATCCCGGAAACTCGCGCCATAATGTTTGCGTATTTTTGAACTGTATCCTGAACCTCGAAAAGTAGTGTTTTCACTTTGTTACTCCAATAAAGGCAACCTCCCCGCTAAATTCAAAACTGAATCCGAACCGGCTCGTAAACATTGTCCAGCTGAAAATCCCCCGTCCATGAGCCATCCCCAATCTGCCCCAAGCTGTTCGCTCCCCATGTCCAAATTTCGCCATCTGCGTTTATCGCTATGTTGTGCGCGCCGCCTGCCGAAACAGAAAACCAATTACTTGCAGCGCCTACCCTAACCGGCCAGTCGCTTGCCGTCTGAGTGCCGTCGCCAAGAGCGCCAGAGCTGTTCCAACCCCAGCTCCACATTTCGCCGCCAGCCGTTATCGCCACCGTGTGCGAGATACCCGCAGAAACCGCCGCCCAGCGAGTGTTTCCGTCGAGTATCGCTACCCTGACAGGCCTCTCGCGCATTATTCTAGTGCCATCGCCAAGCTGTCCCGATCCGTTTGATCCCCAAGCCCACATTTCGCCATCGCTATTGATCGCCATCGTGTGCGATCCGCCAGTCGCCGCAGTTACCCAATTGCTTGCATCCCCAACCCTGAAAGGCAAATTCTGCCCTGTCCACGTACCATCCCCCAGCTGGCTAAAATCGTTAGCTCCCCAAGTCCAAAGCTCGCCATCTGCATTTATAGCTACCGTGTGATCTTCACCTGCCGTAACAAATACCCAATTGCTTGCAGTACCTACGCGTTCAGGTTCTGCGCGATCTTCGTTATCGCCAAGCCCAAGAGTGCCAAGCTCGTTAAAACCCCAAGCCCAAAGCTCGCCGTCTGTATTTATAGCGAAGGTTGATGAAGAACCCGCCGCAACAAATGCCCAGTTGTTTTGACTGCCAACCCTAACCGGCGTGTTTGGAGCATTTACCCCGAACCATCCGCCGTAACCGCTGTTTCCCCAAGAGTAAAGCTCGCCGTTGCTATTGATCGCTACTGTAAAGAAACGACCAGCCGCTGCCGTAACCCAATTACTCGCAGTACCCGCACGCGCAGGTTCGATTCGGTTTACATTGTCGCCAAGTCCAAGCTCGCCAGTATCGTTTGCGCCCCAAACCCAAAGCTCGCCATCCGCAGTTACGGCCAACGTGTGCGAATTCCCAGCGATCACAATCGCCAAATCTGATTTGAGCGGCAATGTTCGCGCGACTACTTGCGGCGCGGCACAACTTGCCAGGGAAAATGCAAATAACGCTAGAGAAACGGCAACTGCAAACAATTTCGCGCTCCTGTTCATAAAAACCCCCATTAAAATGCAACTGTAATGCCTAAGCCGAACTTGCCGTTTTTCAGGCAGGTTTATAAGGTGGTATCACAGCCGGCAGCCAACGACCGCCAGTAACTCCGTCTGTTTATACTTGCAGTATACAGTTTTTCTCTGCGTACCGCAACCTTTTCTTCTTGCAAACCGGCAAATACATTCTCAGCCTCTGATTCGATTTATATCTTGCCCCAGTTTCACTCAGCCAAAAAGTTTTTTCGCTTTGGCAACAGCCGTGGACTTGTCCTTCATGGCGGCAATCTGGGAAAGCCCCTCCCAAGCGGCCAAACTTGGGATTAAGCCTCGCTTGGCCGCTTCCTTCAAGTACGGAGAACAGCGCAAGGCAAGGTCTAAAATGCGGTTTAGCCAAGCGGGTGGTTTTTCCCCGGCCGCAACAAGCGCGCCTGCCGTTTTTATCGCCGCAGCAAGAAGCGGCCACATTGCGGGTAACAGGGAAATATCTTTTTCCAGCCAACGGGCAAAATTTACGGGGTTTATCGCATCTTTTTCAAAAAGCGCTTGGGCCGCCTTCGCAATATCTTGTTCGCTTACCAGTTTTTTTTCCAGGACTTTTTTTAACCTCGACATTGCCTGCGTTAAACCCGCGTCTTTTGTGGCAAACGTTAGCCCAAGGAACACCACCAGCATAGAAAAAGTAAAAACTGAAGGAATGCTCTCGCAATCAACGCCGGCTTCGGCTTTTGTAAAAGACATTTGCCCCTTCTGTTTATCCCAGTGAAGGTAGCCCAACTTTTCAAGTTTATGCGAAAAAGTATTTGTGTCGGGTAACACGGAGTATGCACCCATTTGATCAAATTTTTCAATGGCAAAAGTTGTATTAGGAGCAATTTGAAAAACACGACCCGGCTCGTGGGGCAATGACAAAGTAAATAACAAAGGCGGGGTGTGGCGATCAACGGCATCATCATCGTTTGCTTGGCGGACTGCGATTGTCGCGCCGTCTTCTATAAGCCGCGCCGCATCTTTTTTACCATGCGGCCAAATTTTCTCGAAAGGCGGGTCTAACACGGCCGGCAAACTCCCGTTGCTTGCCGCCGCTTGCGTCGCTTTCACCGCAACTTGCGCTGGCAGAAGGCCGGCAAATCTTTTCGCCTCTGTTACCGCCTTGGACGAACCGCCGCGTCCGGCAAGCTCGAAAACAGCGGGCAGTTGCAGGGCGGCATCTTCGGCAAGGCCTTTTTCCACGGCAAAGCGAACCTCCGGCAAAAGGCCTGTCATAAGTTCTAACACCTCGGCCGTGCCGGCAAGAAGACGCGGCGCTTTGACAGATTCCCTAACAAGATCGTATAACACAGGCCAAACAAGCGAAAGCAGCCCCTCTTTTGCGGCGGCCTCAAGAAAAACGGCAAAGGCCGCCAAGCCGGAAGGCGGCTGATTGGTCCAGCCAATAAGCGTAACATCCGGGGTGCCGGGACGCAACAGCCCGTTAGCCCAAGCCTGTTTTACAGCCGCCATAGCCGCCGCCGCTTTGCCGGGGTCGGAAGAAGTTCCCGCCGCCAGCAAGTTGATCGCCGCCCCAGGCGGCAGGGGGCTGGCTCGCCTTGTCGCCTGATTCATAACATCGTAATCCGGATAAATATTGTATTTGTCTTTTGCTATTGTAAAAAGCGACGCATCCCCCAAAAGCGGGAAAATGTAAGCAAGCTCGCTCATGGAAAACCAGCCGATAAAACGGTTGGGGAAATGTTTTAGGGAATTTGGCAATGTTACAAACACCTTTAACATACTAAGCTCCTGTCCGATTTTAAGGTGAGAATCTTGCACAGGATCATTTAAGTACGATAACACAGCCTGCCCCGCCGTAAGGGGCATATTTTTTCCGTTTGTCATAACAATCGGGACATTCAGGCTTTCCAGCGTTTTAACATTTTCCTGCGATGCGGTTTCGGTTCTTAGCCGTGTCAGTGCCAAAAACAAATCTGATTCAAAAGCCGCCTTGTTTAGCTGTTTGTATAACGCCAGCCTTGACACAATCGTAGAAACGCTAACAGATAAATCCACATAGTCCGGCGTTGAAAGCAAACAAGGCAGTGCGCCCAAATTTCCGCAAACGACAGCCTCCCTTGTCATAAAAGCCGATTTGTCTTTGTCGCCGGGAAGTTCGGTTCCATAGTGAGTAGCCTCGCCACCGTAAAACTTCGGCTGATGCAAGCCCTGCACCCAATTGGAAAGCAGAGAAAGCCCGCTGTGGCCCGCCTTCAAATGCCCGCGCATCGCTTCTTTGACAGCCGCTGGGTCTTCATAAGCCAGACTGTTTGCCGAGCCTAGCAAAACCTCGCCCCAAAAATAAAGATCGCCATGTGTTGCATAAAACGAGATAAAATCAGCTAACACTTTTTGCGTAACTTTTCCTATGGCGAATGTCTGCACCTGCCAAAGCTCCGGCGTTTTTTGCCACAAACCCTGTACGGCCGCTTCTCCCGGCAACGCTGCTGGCGACGCATCCGTCGGCGTGGCCGTTGCGTCGGCTTCCAGCTTCCATTTTTGCATTAAGGCCGCCGCCAAACTCGCAATCTCTTTTTCCTTGTCCGTCGCCAAAATAGAAAGCCACGACGCAATCGCTTCGGGATTTTCCGGGCGCGGGCGAAGGCTGGCGGCTTTTAACACGAGCTTTTTCGTTTGCTTTGTGTTAGCCGAAAGCGATGCCATTACAACTTCTGCAAGCAAATCTTCGCTTGTCTTTTCTATAAGAATGGGAGCCAAACGGGAATTGACAGTGCCGTCCCCGGCGGAAAGCCAGGGAATAATTTCCTGCGTGCGGCTGACAAACTCCGCGTTGTCAACGGCAAGATCGTCTAACAGAATTTTTACCCAAACCTTGCGGTCGCTAGGCCGTATCGCCGCATCCGCCCCCGCAAAAGCCATACGGGCGGCATCTTCCCGTGGCACAAGCCCGCGATGTATGCCTTCAGCTAACACCTCGCCTAAAGGCCCTGTTACCGGCGCGCCCAAAGCCGCGCCTGTTTCGATATGTTCCATAAAACGTTTTTCTATCACGCTAAAAACCGGGAAGCCTTCTTCTTCGATTGTTTCTTTGCCGGCCGTCATGCCGTGTATAGTAATTTTAATCCCCATAGCCGCTTTCGCGCAGACAGCCCAATCTTTTATGTACTCAACATTTTGCGGAATCTCCAAGTTAAGCTGTTCGACAAGCCGCACCGCCACTATGCCAAACTCCGACACCCATTGCTCTGTCTGCACCCTTCTGCCGGGGGTGCAGACAATGCCGACAAAGCTGGCGGCGAACTTTTCGCCGCGGCTTGCAATAAGCGCGACCAGCGTGTCGGCATCCCTCTGGTTGGGGTTCAAGATGCTCGCAGTCCTTCTTGCATCCACCCCAAGGCGCACTGCAAACATGGATAAAAAATGCGGGTTTAACAGTTGGAAGTCGCTCGGCCATTCCCAAAAGTGCCAGTTGCCTGTTTTTAAGCCTTCGAGCGCCTCGCTCTGCTGTTCCTTTGTGCCCAAGGGCAACTGCAAAACGTTGTCCGGGGTTGCTTTTTCCCAGCCAAGTCCTTTGAAAATGTCAACGGCGTTTTTCAGTTTTGGGTTCATTCTTCTATTATAATGTTTTTTTTGAAAAACCGCAAGATGTTTCAAAAAACCGCGTTTTTTCAAGATTATGCTCTTGACACGATTGCAAGTTCCAATGAAAATAAAGAAGCGTTCAACAAATTTTAGGGAAACACTGATTAACTCGAAGCTAATCAGTGTTTCCCGCGGACTAAAGTCCGATGTATTTGCTCATTTCATTGCGCAAAATACGGGTAAGAAGCACTGATTCGGACTTTAGTCCGCATCCTCGATGGGATTTAATCAGTGCTTCCTTAGGCAAACTGAACAAGTGGAGGGGCTGAAAGGCTGGTTTTTGCAATTACAATCTGTTTCTTGTCTGCAAAGGGTTCCCTTGCCCGGGCAACATATCTCGACATTTTGGCCGAGTTTGTTCATTGGCAATAGCAGGGGGTGCAGCCCGGGACTGAGGGCTGGCGGATGCGCTCAAGGGGGAACGGCGGGGGAGGGTGTCTGGCAAAGGGATTTTTTGCATCGAGGCTGCCGCTTTCGGCGGAGCGGTTTTGTTTTTGAAAACTGGAATTGATATAAAATGAACATCGAGGCAGATAAAACAATTTTCGACAAGCTCAAAAATGTCGTTACTCAAAAGCTAGTTGCGCCGATACCGGTTGAATTGAAAGATCAGTTCAGCTTGCTTCAGTTGCAAAACAGCATATACAGAATTAGAATATTGACTATCGTTATGTTCATTGTAAGGCTGGTAAATATTTTTTTCTACGATACAATACCGGGGCATTTTCAACATAGAGAATTGTATATTTTTGGGTTGTACATTGAGTCCATTGGTATCGTTGCGTTTAATTTGCTGGCCTATTTCTTTTTAAAAAGAGACCAAAGAACAGTTCTTTGGGCTATGTGTTACTTATTCATAGCGTTCAGCCTTGTTTTATATTCGATTGGCATGATAAGCGCCGGAACCTCTTTGCACATACTGGTTATGTTTTTCATATCTAGTTATTCGGTTACCGTTATCCCGGATTTCAAACCCAAGGCATTTATATCATTTTCGGTATTGTATTTTATTGTAACTGTGTATATATTTTTTTTGAACAGCCAGATTTATAACGTATACATAACATCGTTTCTTTCGGCTATATTCGCTGTTACCTTAATTACAAAAATTATTTTTTATAACCACCATGTCCATACCTTTGTGTATATATTCAACATCAAAGAGTTGAATAAAAAATTGGAATCTTTGTCAATTACGGATGAACTGACAAAACTAAACAACAGGCGTTCATTTTTAAACTATATGAACATAACTTGGAAACAGTGCCAGCGGTTAAATCTTTCGCTGTCGGTAATTATGATCGATGTTGACTTTTTCAAAAAGTATAATGATTCTATGGGGCATTTAGAGGGCGACAATGTGCTTATTGCTATTTCGCAGTGCATGAGAAACCAATTAAAAAGGGAAACTGATTTTATCGCAAGGTTTGGCGGCGAAGAATTTGTCTGCCTGATCTCTTATGCAGACAAAGAATCGGCTGAAAAGCTGGCTAGAAAATTAGTTAGAAGCATTGAAAGTTTGGAAATACCCCACCCGATGAGCGATATTTCAAAGTATGTTACAATAAGCGCCGGTATGGCGCATATTGTCCCCAGTGTTCGTGTCTCTCAGACACAACTGCTGGACGAGGCTGACAAGGCGTTGTACAAAGCAAAACAATCCGGCAGAAACAAGGTTGAAATAAGCAATTTCGCCTTGGAATAGCGGCGGAAAGAGGTTTTGTTATGCATCCGATGCAAAAAGTGTTTAACCCCATATCTTGGCATGAGTTTAATTTTTTGTTGACACCTAACGAGTTTGAAGCCATATTCAAAGATTTTAGGTACGTTGATTACGGCTACGGAAAAGCTCTGTCGGAAGATTATATCGAGACTGCGTCGCAAAAAGTGTTTGACAACTATCGCGTGTTTTATGGCAAATTAATTTCTGGCTATAAATTTGACCGAATGAAAGACTCGCATGAATTGATGTGGTTAAACATGGGCATTACCGGCGATCCGTTAAAATGCAGTTATCAAAAAAATTATTTTTCCGGCACAGATTATGCAGGCAAAGTACTGATGGATTTTGGAGAGCCTTGTGTCGATCTGAATTTGCTTACGCTGCATTTTGACGGCAAAGAGCTTTCTTCTAAGCTGGCCTATGTAACTTCCCCGGAAAAAATTATCGGTATGTCAATTAGATACCCAAAAGAAATAACCTATTTCGATGAAGAGAACGGGGAAATCCAGCGCGAAGAAACTGTCAGTTGCGCCAACATGGAAACATTTCGCTATGTTTATAAAAATTTGGTTGCTTCCATAGAAAAAATATCCGGCGATTTAATTTTTTCAAAAGACGGCACTGTATACAAGCCCCCGATAAAGGCAAGCTGTGAAATTCTCGCAAATGCAGAAAACATATATTTTTTGCAAAGCAATGCCTGTAAAATAATTCGGTAACAAGCCCCCCAGCGAGCTTTAGCGCGAAGTTGCAGTTTCGGCTACTTGCAACTCTTTTTCAAGGGCTTTTTGCAAAACGGCGGAAAAGTTTATATTGGCCTCCACCGCCTTTTCGTTAAGCCAAGATGGGACTTTCAAGGTCTTTTTTACGGCTCGGTTTGCAAGGGAACGCCTGTACGCGCCAATATCAACATCGACAAGGGTAACAATGTCGCCGGGATTGCGCTCTACGGCGGATAAATCAGATGGGGCTGGCAAAGGCTGATTTTCGTCTTGCCTGCAAATACACCACAAGGAAATCGCATCCCTGGCCATTTCGATTGCCTGCACAAGAGACAGCCCTTGCGTGTCAATTTCAAGGTCGGGAATGGAGGCGATTAAAAACTTTTCCCCTTGGGAGATAACTACGGGGTATACCTTTTTCACAACAAAGCTCCTCTCGTTTGTTTCTGTGCCACCCCTTTGACTTGGGCGGTGCGCAGGGGTTTGGCTCCGCCGCCCCCCCGGCGGCAAAGGCTCCCGCGTCGCCGTGAGCAAAAGCAAAGAGGCCGCCTGCCCGCCCGAGCCGTCCCTCTTTGACTTTTAACAGGCGTGGCAATTGCAAAGCCGGCCGGCTGCTGGCTTTCCTCCGAAAGCCCGGAAGCAGGGCAAAGACTCGCAAAGCAAAACTCCGTGGTGAAAATTTCTCGCTTTGCTGAACGGCAGAGGCTTGCTCCCCTTGCGGCCACTCGCTGATTATCAGCTCGCAAGCTCGGAAACAGTGTTTCCCCCGCTGGGCTTTCCCGCAGACAGCCGCTCCCAAAGCAAAACTCCGTGTCCTCCGTGGTGAAAATTCCTCGCTTTGCTGAACGGCAAAGGCTTGCTTCCCAAGCAGAAGCTCCCAAAGAAACCCCCTTATCAATTCAACCTCTATTTCACATACCGTTTTTATGTGAAGCGGGGGGCGTACTCCATATTTTATCTCATAAATTATTTTCCTTATTATCACAACTTATTTCAATATTTTTTACCCCCATTATTGTTGGATTGTTTGTCCATAAACTTATTCCAAAATCTATTGTGCCATATATTATCCATTCCCGTCCTATTTCCTGAGATAATTTAATAATTCCATAAACACAATTTTCCCAATTATTAAATTCTTTTTCAACAACAAATGAATGTTTATCAATGCCAATAATCTCTAATTCCAAATTTTTCTCTAATGTCTTCTTTATTCTATTAAAAGTATTATCTATACTTTTTGAAGAATTTGCTTCTAAATGGAATGTTAAATAAATTTTATACATGAAAATCCCTTATCAATTCAACCTCTATTTCACATATCGTTTTTATCTTCCAAATTTGTTTTTTAACAAATTTCTAAGGCCATTTCATTTTCATCTGCTATTATATTTAATACATTCTCTTGAGATATTATTGATTTATTTTTTTCATTATTTACAATATAATTAAGAATCCTTATATTTTCATTGACTTGTTCAGCCCCATACAAATACCATTGCCAAATTAAGCCTTTGGATTTTTTAATTGTGAATGTCTCCTGTGATATTTTAAAATCAGATGGGGCATTAATATGCAATATTTCATTATTGTCAAAATGTATTATTAATAAATTTTTTTGGTTATTTGCCTTAATAATCTGATGATAATTATCCATTGGCCTTCCAAACCATTCACCATAAAATCGTAATGTTCCAGATTTTATTTTAGGAAGCGATAAATTTATTTTTTCGGCAATAATACGCGCTAAAGTATCTTTATCTTCCATATTATTCATTCCAATTCCGGCAAAAAATTCGTGTTTCTGCATTTTTTTCAAAAAAGCCGCATTCCGTCAAACCCTTTCGTAGAGCCATGCCCGGCCTTTTTCGCCGGGCAATGGCTCCCAAAGCAAAACTCCGTGCCCTCCGTGGTGAAAATTTCTCGCTTTGCTGACCGGCAAAGGCTTGCTCCCCAAGCAGAAGCCCCCGAAGCAAACCTTTGTGCCGCGAACCGTAGGTTCGATGTGCCTCCGTGCCTTGGTGTGAGCCTATTCCGAATCGCGCCCCGGCTGCCCTTAAGGCACAACCTTGCGAAGCTCGTATTCCAGAATGTCAAGCGCGCCCATTTCCTTAAGACGCGGAATCAAAGCCGGCACCTCGCTTTTTTTAATCGCGATTTTTACCGCAAAACCATCGTCGCCGTAAAGCGGCGCGACAGTGGGGCTTCGCATCGCCGGCAACGTTTTAACCAGAGGATCGAAACAATCTTTGGGCACATTCATTTCGATCATCACCTTTTCGCGCGCATCCAACACAGCGCGGAAAAGCATGGCAAGCTCCTCAATGCGGGCGCGTTTTTTCGCGTTTGTAAGCGCATCCCGGCAGGCGACAAAACGCGTGGAGGACTCAAGCAAAGTGCCCACAGCCCTCAGCCGGTTGTCCTTTAGCAACTTGCCCGACAAAGTGCTGTCAACAATCATGTCGGCATCGTCGGCCGAGTAAATGCCGGTGTTTCCAAACGCGCGAATAACGCGGTACTCGTAGTTGGAAGACTTTAGCCAAGCCTCCGCCAAGTTTACATACTTTGCCGCAACCACCAGCTTTTTCGAGCGCAGTTTTACATCGTCCAAATCGGGCGCGGCGGCCGCGACAACGCGCGACGCGTCAAAATCAAGATTGATAATCTCCTCGACATTGGCACCTCGCTCTAAAATCCAGTCAAGCCCGGTAAAACCCACATCGTATTTCCCCTCGTCCAAAAAATCGCCTATGTTTTGCGGCTTCATTATTTTGGCTTCCAGCCAGTCCGAGTTAAAAACAAGCTGCTTTGTCCCGCTTGTAATAGAAAAGGGAAAACCCGCCTCCGAAAGAAGACGCGCGACATTATTCATAAGTTTCCCCTGCGGGATTAGCATCCGTAATTTGTTCGCAGGATCATTTGCAAATCTCATATCATCTCCGTTTATAAAACAACACCATTGCTGTTCCGGCAAGCCCAAAACCCGCCGGCTGGCACGACGTGCCCCTAAATACGCGCCGAGTTTTGTTGGACAAAACTAAGCTCGCTATCTTTTTCGGCCGCCTCATCCCCAGAAGCCGCCGGCTCTTTACCGTAAATCTTAACGCTTTCTCCCCGCCCCTGGGCGCGGAAAACCGTCCCCGCCGGCCACTTGCCAGCCAGAACAAGCTGGGACAGCGGGTCTTCGATCTCTTTTTGAATCGTGCGGCGCAAAGGCCGGCCGCCGAACTTCTGATCCCAGCCCTTTTCGATCAGGATCTTCCTCGCGCTGGCCTTTAACTCCAGGGAAAAACCCTTTTCGGCAAGCCGCTCGTAAAGCCCGGCAAGCTCTATGTCCAAAATCGCCTCGATCTGTTTTTTTTCCAGCGGATGGAAAACCACAATTTCGTCCACCCGGTTGATAAACTCCGGGTTAAACAGCCTGCGCAATTCGGCAAGAGCCTGCCCCTCGATTTCCTTCGCGCTCATCATGCCAGAATCGGCGGAAAAACCCAGCCGCGAATCGTTGGAGATTTCCCGCACCCCCGCGTTGCTCGTCATGATAATCACCGTGTTGCGAAAGCTCACACTGTGCCCAAGACTGTCCTTCAGCTCGCCTTCTTCCATTACTTGCAACAAAAGATTGAACAAATCCCGGTGCGCCTTTTCGATTTCGTCAAAAAGCACCACACGGTAGGGATTGCGCCGAATCTTCTCGGTAAGCATCCCCCCCTCTTCGTAACCGATGTAGCCCGGCGGCGCGCCCACAAGCCGCGACGCATTGTGCTTTTCCATAAAATCCGACATATCGATACGCACAAGGCTTTCTTCCGATCCGAAAAGATAAAAAGCCAGCCGCTTGGCAAGCAGGGTTTTGCCCACCCCGGTAGGCCCCAGAAAAATGAAAGACCCCATAGGCCGCTTTAGCGATGAAATGCCGGCGCGGCTTCGCCTGATCGCCGATGCCACCCGCTCAAGAGCCGCCTCCTGCCCGATCAGCGTTTTGCCAATCTCGGCCTCCATTTTGAGCAGGCTCTGCGACTGCTCGTCTTCCATGTGCATAACCGGGATACCCGTCGCCTCGGCCACCACGCGCCTCATGTCGGCCTCGTCAACAAGCGGCCTTTCCTTGCGGAATGAGCGTTCCCATGCCAGACGCGCGTTTTCCAGTCGGCTCTTCAGCGCGCGCACCTTGTCGCGCACTTCGGCCGCCCGCTCGTAATCCTGGGCGCTTACCAGCGTGCTTTTTTCCTCGCTCAACAGGATGATCTCGCTTTCGATGTCGGCGATTTCCGGCGGCTCGTCCCGGTTTTCCAGCTTGCGCATCGCCCCGGCCTCGTCCATGATGTCAATCGCCTTGTCAGGCATGAAGCGCCCAGTTATGTAGCGGGCGGCCAAGGTCGCGGCGACTTTCAAGGCGCCGGGGGCATATTTTACATGATGATGGTCTTCGTACTTTTTAGAGATGCCCTGAAGGATTTCCTGGGTTTCCTCAAGACTGGGTTCCTCCACAAGAACGGCCTGAAAACGGCGTTCCAGCGCGGCATCCCGTTCAAAATGCCTGCGGTATTCGCCCAGGGTGGTCGCCCCTATGCAGTGGATTTCGCCGCGCGACAGCCCCGGCTTTAGCATATTGGAAGCGTCGATTGTGCCTTCCGCCCCGCCGGCCCCGATTATTGTGTGGATTTCGTCGATAAACAAAATGATGTTGCCCGCCTGGGCAATTTCGCGCATGATTTTTTTCATGCGCTCCTCAAACTCGCCGCGATACTTTGTTCCGGCGACAACCTGGCCTATGTCAAGTGCCAAAAGGCGTTTGCCGGCCACGGCCTCCGGCGGGGCATCGCCGGCCAAAAGCAGGGCGAAGCCTTCGACAATGGCCGTTTTTCCAACCCCCGGCTCGCCGGCCAAGATTGGGTTGTTTTTTGTCCGCCTTGCGACGATGCGCAACACGCGGTTTATTTCGGCCTTTCTGCCCACCACGGGGTCTATTTTGCCGGCCTTTGCCATTGCGGTTAAGTCGCGCGAAAAATTGTCCAGGGTGGGGGTCAACACGGGGTAGGCCGTGGGTTTTATCCTTGGCCGCTCGAATGCGGAAAACCCGCCGAAGCCTTCCCCGCCTCTTTTTTGCTGGTCCTGTCTTTCGCGGTGGATTAAAAACGAGTGGTAGTCCCCCGGCGATATGCGCTCGTGATCGCCTCTTGAGTTTGCCTTGTGGAACTGTTTTTTGACGACTATCTGCATCATGTCGGCATCCAGGGCGCGTTCGTTCAAAAAGGTCTGAACGATTGAGCCGGGCTCCCGCATGGCGGCAAACAAAAGATGGTCTGTCCCAAGGTATTCGTTGTCCATTGAACGCGCTTCTTCTGTCGCGTTTGTCAAGAGTATCTTCGTGCGGTTGGCAGGCGGCAAATCCCGGTTGTGCGCCGCCGCTTGCGCCGCCTGGGACGGCTCCGGCATGGCGGCAAACCCGGACAGTGCCGGCAGGGCTTTTTCCAAGGCATGGCGGAACTCGTCGGTGTCTATGCGTAAAAACACCAAAGCTTCGCTGGCTATGCCTTTGCCCTCTTTAAGTATGGCGATAATGATATGCTCTGGCAAAAGCTGCCGGGCGCCGGCCCTTCTGGCCTCGTCCTGTGCGTAATTTATGAGAATTCTCTGCGCTCGCTGAGTTAAACCTTTAAACAAAAGCACCCCTATTGCGTCTATTGTAAATTGTTCCGCCGGAAATTTCAAGAGCGTCAAGCGGAGGCTCGCGAAAAAGCTCTCGAAGAAGTTCACACAAAGGCACAAAGACACTAAGGCACAAAGGACAGATTAGCAAGTCTCTCTTCAATTTCTAGCTTACCTCCTATCTGTACTCTGTTGAGGCTAGAAAAAGACGCGGAGCTGTCGTGAACCCCTTCCTAACCTTTGTGCCTTTGTGCCTTTGTGTGAGGTCTTTGCGAACCTCCGTGCCTTTGTGTGAGGTCTTTGCGAACCTTTGCGCATCCGTGCGAGGCCTTTCCGGTGCGTCTTTCCGTTAAAGTTATGCGGGAGCGGCTCTAGAAAAAATCTGCCGGGTGTGGTATACTTTTTTTGCTGGAAGGTCAGCGAAAGGAGTTTTGATGTTTGAAAACGGACGACAGTTTATGAAAAGCCAGTGGACGGGCGAGCCAATGACCGGCACAGACCAGCTTAAAGGCCTGCCCATGCCGCCCTTTGAAAACGACTTTGACGAAAAGGCCTTGATCCCCCTGCCCGATCCCAAGGCGGCCGCGCTGAAAAAACGGGACATCGTGCAGGTCTTCGCCGAACGGGAAAGCCGCAGAAAACTCGGCGCCGCGCCTCTTTCCCTAAGCGGCCTGTCCTTCATACTGTGGGCAAGCGCGGGAATGCGGGAGATAAAGGGCGGCCGGATATTCAGAACCGTGCCCTCGGCCGGCAGCCGCCACCCTTTCGAGACCTTTTTCTACGCGGACAAGATAGAGGGGCTGCAGCCGGGGCTTTACCGCTACATTGCCACCAAAAACGCCGTCCTGCCGGTTTCCTTTAGGGAGGGCTTAAAAGACGAGCTTAGCAAGCGGGTCTTGAACCAGTGGTTTGACTGCGCCCTGGCGGTTTTCTGGGTGTTCAACGCTTACAGGTGCGAATGGCGATACACGCACCATTCCCACAAAGTGGCCACAGTCGATGCCGGCCACATAGGCCAAAACGCCTACCTTGCGGCGGAGGCTCTGGGGATAGGCTGCTGCACCATAGGCGCGTACAAGCAGGACATAGACGCGGTTTTGGGCGTGGACGGAGAAAACGAATTCTGCGTTTATGCCGGTGTTTTCGGCGCGTATGAATAAGGCTCCGGTAGCAAAAAAAAAGCAAAAAAACCGGCACGGCCGCCAGTTTTTTTGTATATTATATAGAGGATATTTTTTCGATGGCAGCCGGTTAAAAACTCCGCTTCCTTGCCTTACTTCCGGCTTTGTTTTGCAATTTGGGGCATCCCAATGTGTATCGGCAAACTCTATCATAAAAGCCGCCGCAAATGGTATAATTTACCGGCAGCGGCGGCGGGGGTTGCCTTACCCCTTGGTGCATTGCAACCAAAGCGGCGGGGAGCCGTATTTTTCA
>WRKI01000325.1 GCA_009778155.1 Spirochaetota bacterium | reverse complement strand
GCCGCCCCCCCCCCTCCCCAAAGCCGGCTTCGGCCAAGAGGCTGGCGGCCCGCTGGGGGTTGAAGGGGAAGGTGTCGGTCAGCGCGGGGTCGTGGTAGGCGGCTAGGCCGGGGATTACGGGGCTGCCGGATGGTTCGCCCATGCCGAAAAAGGCCGCGTCTATTATTTCTTGAAGGTCGATGCTGTAGTTGATGGCTTGGCGCACGCGGATGTCGTCCAGGGGGGGGGTGGTATTGTTCAGCGCGAGAAGCTGGACTGTGGCCGATCGGTTTTCAAAGATGTCGAAGTTTTGTCTGTTAAGCTGGCTGGCCAAGGCCCCGGTTAGGCTTGCTCCGTCTATGCTGCCGGCCAATAATCCCAAAAGTAGCGCGTCGCTGTTGGCCAAAAACACGATTGTTACGCGCTCTAAGTTTGGGATGTTTCTGGGGGTCGGCAGGTGTCGCTGCCAGTAGTCGTCGAAGCGTCTTAGTTCTAGCGAGTGCTGGACTCTGTAGTTTTCGATGAAAAATGGCCCTGTCCCCACGGCGTTGGTTTCGCGGTCTGTGCTGCCGGCTCTGACGATTCCCACGGTTAAGTATGGAAGAAAGTCGGGGTATGGGTTTGCAAGGGTGAGGCGCAGTCTGTTTTCCTGCGGGATTTCGATGCTTTCTATGTTGTCAAAGCCGACAAAGCCGACATCCCTTGCGGTTTCTAGGCTGAATTTGACGTCGGCGGCGGTTAATAGGGAGCCGTCATGGAAGCGCACGCCTTCTCGTATCGTAAAGTCGAAGACTCTGCCTTCTTCTTCGACCGTCCACGAAGAAGCGAGTGCCGGCTGCATTCTGCCTTGGGTGTCCGGTGTTACAAGGCCTTCAAAAACGTTGAAGAGTATGCGTCTGCCGTCGGCTGTGTTGGCCAAGCTTAGGGGGTCAAGGGTGGACGGCTCGGTGGTAAAGCCAAAGCGCAGTTCCCCCGGAGTGCCTGCCCCGCCGGGGGGGGCGCAGGCGGTTGCAATTAATGCAAATGCGCCAAAGGCGGCAAATAGGGCCAAAAAAGCCAGCGAGATCGCGGCTAGGTTAAGCTGCCTGTTTTTCATCTTACCGGTTATTATAAGCGAAAAACGGGCGGATTGCAACCGGGCAGATAGATAGGAAGAGAAGGGGAAAATACAGAGAGGCTGAGGGCTTTGTCTTGTTTCCGGGCGACCGGCGCCTCCCCAGCGAGTTTTTTTGCGATTTTTCCCCTTTCGCAAGCTCGAAAGCAAGGTTCCCGGCCTCGATCGCCGCCTTGCCTCTGTTTTTTTGCACGGCAAACTCATGAAAAGTGAGCGGCTGTGAATTTATCTTCCATATATACTCACACGGCGGCACAAAGTGGAGTTTAGAAAACCTCGCTTCATACCTACATTATCCCCTATTATGCTCTATTGTGAGGCAAAAGGAAGGCTCAGGCCTTAACCCCCCTTTGTGCCTTAGTGTCTTTGTGCCTCCGTGTGATTAAAATGGGAGTAAATTCAGAGGCTCGAGCATTCATGCGTTTGCCGGGAGATTCGCGCTTGACCAAGCCGGGCTTTGCGGGTAGAATTAAAGCGAAATCTGTAACCGTAACGAGGAAGGGGGCCAGAAAGATATGTTTTCCAATTTGAGTGAGTGCCTGTCGCAAATCCAAGGACTCGACCGCGATGCAATGGAAAAAGCGCAGCTCAGACTGGACAGCCTGGCCAAACCCCCCGGCAGCCTCGGCAGACTGGAAGACATTGCCGTAAGGCTGGCCGGCATAAGCGGCCGGCAGTTTTACGATGCCGGCAAACGTTGCGTGATAATCATGGCCGCAGACAACGGCGTTGTGGAAGAAGGCGTTGCGGCCGCCCCGCAAGCCGTTACCCACGCGCAAACCCTAAACTTTGCCAAAGGCATCGCCGGGGTCTCCGTATTGGCCAAACAATTCAACACAGACTTGATCATAGTCGATGTCGGGGTGAATTCAGGCCTATCGCACCCCCTTGTAAAAAACAAAAAAATCAGAAAAGGCACATGGAACATAGCCGGCGGCGCGGCCATGACGCATAACGAAGCTCGGCAGGCAATCATGGCCGGCATAGAAACAGCCGTAGAAGCTGTCGCGCAAGGCTACACCCTGCTTGGCGCAGGAGAGATGGGCATAGGCAACACCACAACCTCGGCGGCCGTTCTTAGCGCGTTTACCGGCCTTCCCGTTGAACAGTCGGCGGGCAAGGGCGCAGGGCTAAACGAAGAAGCATATCGGCATAAAATCGATGTGATAAAAAAAGCGTTACGCGACAACAAACCCGATCCCGCCGACCCGGTAGACGTGTTGGCAAAGGTCGGCGGTTTTGACATTGCCGCTATGGCGGGCATTTATATCGGCGCGGCCTATATGCGGGTGCCGGCAGTAATCGACGGATTTATTTCTATGGTAGCGGCACTGGCGGCGTGCAGACTGAATCCCGCTGTCAAGGATTATATGATTGCCTCCCATGCGTCCTTTGAACAGGGCTTTTCTCATGCGGCACGGGCGGTCGGCCTTGAACCCCACCTAAACTTGGCCATGCGCCTGGGCGAAGGCAGCGGCTGCCCGATCATGTTTGCCGTAATCGATGCCGCCTGCGCCGTTATGCAAAACATGGGCACTTTTGAACAGGCCGCCATCGGGGATGAATACCTGACCAAGATAAAAGGCGTGGATAATTTTACGGTAAAAGGTACGGCAGGGAAAGGTGCAGAAAATTGAAGGTTTTTATTTCCGGGGGCTGTAAAAACGGAAAATCCTATTACGCGCAAACTGCCGCGATGCGGTGCGCAATGCGGTGCGCAATGCGGTGCGCGAAGCGGTGTGCGCACATCGCGCAGGGGAAAAGTTCCTTGTATTATATCGCTACCATGAGACCGGTTGACAGCGAGGATGATGAAAGGATTGCCCGCCACCGGGAAGAGCGAAGCGGCTGGGGCTTTGCGACAGTGGAACAGCCGCAAAACATTGAAGAAATCCTTGACAAATGCGACCTCGGCGGCTCTTTTTTGTTGGACAGCACTACGGCACTGTTAGCGAATGAAATGTTTCCGCCGACTGCCCCGGCAAACGAAAAGGCTGGCGAAAAAATAATCGATGGCCTAATGCGCGTATTGCAAAAAGTTCAAAACATTGTCATTGTATCCGATTTTATCTACAGCGATGCGATACTCTACGACCGGCTGACAGAAAAATACAGGCAGTCTCTTGCGGCTATCGACAGGCGGCTTGCAAAAGAATGCGATGTTGTAATCGAAGTCGTATATTCAAACATAATTTATCACAAAGGCGGCGCGGCGCATGGCGAACTTTTTCAAAACCTGCCTTAAAGGTTTTTATATGTCCCTTGGCCTGTTCTGCGCAATCCCCCTGCCGGCTCGCATCTGGGATGATTCCTGCAAGCATCTGGTACTCCCCTGCCTGCCGCTTGCGGGAATACTGATCGGGGCAATATGGTGGGGCGCGGCCGAACTGCTTGTTTTAAGCGGAGTGCACTTGTTTTTAACAGCGGCGGCTGTGGCAGTGTCGCCTTTTCTGCTAACAGGTTTCCTGCACCTTGACGGATACATGGACACAAGCGATGCGATTTTGTCCCGCCGTCCGCTGGAAGAAAAACTGCGCATTCTTAAAGACCCGCACGCCGGCGCCTTTGCTGTCATTGCCCTCGTCATTCTGGCCATTATGCAATTTGCGGCCCTGTACGCCATTGTTGACGGCGAAAAAAATCTTGCGATGCTGGCCTTCATAGCCGTCATCTCAAGATGCTGTTCGTCGCTCGCTTTGTTTTGCCTTAAAATAATGCCCCAAAGCGGTTTTGCCGCCATGTTAAGGCAAAACACAAAAACAATGCATAAAATTTTTGTCATCATGCTGGCGGTATCGGCGGGCACAGCGGCTTTTTTATACGCCGGCCTTCACGCGCTGGCGGTTCTGTTATGCGTCATTGCAGGTTTTGCCGGCGCGTTAGCCTGTTCGTACAGAGAGTTCAAGGGCGTTTCGGGGGATTTGACCGGGCACTCGCTAGTGCTTGGCGAGTTGTGCGGGCTTATCGCCCTGGCTGTAATTTAAGGAGGCACTATGATACTGATATTTGGCGGAGTGTACCAAGGGAAGCTCGACTATGCGCTGGACAGGTTTCGCCTAACAGAACATGACGTATATCGCTGTAACGAAGACGATACCGCCATGCCGGGAAACAAAAAAATCATCTATGAAATAGACAAATGGATTTTCGCGCTTGTAAAAGCCGATCTTAATGTTGCCGGCTCCGTACAGCAGTTTATGGATGCCAACATGGACGCGATTGTAATCTGCAACGACATCTCCTGCGGCGTAGTACCTGCCGACCCGGTAATGCGCTCATGGCGGGAAGCCGCAGGACGCTCGCTGGCCTTAATGTCGCGCAATGCAAGCGAGGTTGTGCGTTTATTCTGCGGCATCGCAATGAGAATCAAATAATGGAACTTCACCTAATGCGGCACGGAAAAACCAGTGCAAACGAACAAGGCCTGTACTGCGGGCAGACCGATCTGCCTCTTTCGCCGACCGGCATCGCGCAGATTGAATCTTTCAAAGACTCATGCCTTTACCCGCAGTCGCCGGCTCTGTTTTTTTCCAGCCACCTGATTCGAGCCGTGCAAACCATCGACATTATCTACGGCAAGGTGCGCGTAAAAACATTGCCGGAAATAGCAGAGTTCCATTTTGGCGACTTTGAAATGCACAGCCACGAAGAGCTTAAAAACAGGGGCGATTACCGTTTGTGGATCGCCGACAAAACCGGCGCAGTTCCATGCCCCGGCGGGGAAAGCAAACAGCAGTTTGAAAAACGCGTTATAGCGGGATACAATAACATTGTAAGCGAGGTTAATCTGGCAAATTGCGCCTGTGCGCTTGTCGTGTGTCATGGCGGCATTATCGCCTGCCTTATGGAACACCTTTGTCCGGGAACCAAGGGGTTTTATGAATGGCAGCCCGCGCAGGGCCGGGGTTACACGCTAGTCTACGCCGGCGGGCAACTGCAAGAAGCGCGTAATTTGTAGGGGGAAATTTTAGTGGCAAAACCGATAATGATACAGGGAACCGCCTCCGGCGTGGGGAAAACAATTCTGGCAATGGCCTTGTGCAGAATTTTTTCGCAAGACGGCTACAAAGTAGCGCCCTTTAAATCGCAGAATATAACTTCAAACACAGCCTTTAGCAAAGCCGGCGAAGAAATAGCCGTTTCGCAAATCCTGCAAGCCCGCGCCGCCGGAATTGAGCCTGACGCAAATATGAACCCCGTAATACTGAAACCGTCCCTTGAAAAGCAAGCAACGCAGGTCATACTCAAGGGGCGGCCATACGCGGAACTTAATGCGCATAACTATAGCGAAGTTAAACAAAAGCTTATCCCGGAAATCACCGGCGCATATACCGCCTTGTCGGGGCTTTATGACGTAATCGTTATAGAAGGTGCCGGCAGCCCAGCAGAATTGAATTTGAACCATGACGATGTTGCCAACATGGGAATTGCCAAGACTGCCAATGCCCCGGTTTTGCTCGCGGCCGACATTGACAGGGGCGGCGTTTTCGCAGCCCTGTACGGCACTATCAACCTGTTAGGCGAAACTGAAAGAAGACACATAAAGGCGACAATCGTAAATCGTTTTAGGGGCGATGTTTCGCTTTTTGCAGACGGGGCGCGTATCCTTGAAAAAATAACAGGCCTGCCCGTGGCCGGCGTTATCCCATACATATCATTTGACATACCGGACGAAGACAGTTTGTGCGACAGCGGCAGTTCGCCCTACAGCCCCGATCGTAATTTTGACAGCCAGTTTGACATACTGGCAGAGCAAGTAAGAACATCGCTTGACATGGATTTAGTCTACTCCATTTTGAATAACGGGGGGCGGGCATGAACATGGAAACATCGATCGACTTGCACCTGTCAAGCTACGGCACTGACGCGGCGGCGCTGGCACGCAAACACGGCCTTGGCATTGAAATTACCGAGTTTAGCTATGCCGCAAACATGGACAGGGATTTTCCCCGCTGGGACGAACTTACCCACTCGAACCTTGCGGGGATACAACGGCGGATTTTCCACGCGCCCTTCAACGAACTGTGTCCCGCCGCAGTTGATCCCAAAATCGCAGAACTTACCCGCCAGCGTTTGGAGCAAGCTTACACTCTGACCCGCCGTTATAACATTGACAGAATGGTCGTGCATTCTGGCTATATCCCAAACCTGTATGCAAAAAGCTGGTTTACAGAACACTCCGTACGGTTTTGGCGCGATTTTCTGTTTGACAAGCCCCCGGATTTTTCCCTGCTGTTAGAAAACGTAATGGAAGGCGAACCCGATATGCTTAGAGACATTGTCGAAAAAACCGGGGACACGCGCTTTCAGCTTTGCCTTGACATAGGCCATGCCGGGGGAGCCTTTTCAAACTTGCCCCTTGCAAAATGGATACAGACCGCCGCCCCCGTCCTGGGTCATGTGCATATCCACAACAACTGGCGCGGAAGAGACGCGCACAATCCGCCTGCAGACGGGCTTATCGATATAAAAGCGGCGCTGGCCGCAATTATGGAGCGCAGGCCGGGCATCACCTACACCGCAGAAACACAGGACTTGCGGGAAGCCCTTGCATGGTTTGAATCTAGCGGTTTTATCAGTCTCTGAAAAAAAAGTGAAAATAATGCTGAAAATTCGCTTTAAGCTATTGACAAGAAGCAGGCTTTGCAGGTAAACTTAGAATGTATACGTCAAAGGAAGTGGGGTGCCGCGCTTGCCGTCTCCGGTAAGCGCGAATTCCCCTGCTAACCCGTAACTGTAATAAGGAAGATTTTGCCGCGGCGCAAAGCTGTGCCGGCAAAAGGCCACTGGGAAACTGGGAAGGCCGGCAAAAAAATTGCCTTTAAGCCAGGAGACTTTGGTATGCACAGGCCCTGTTCGGGTCTGCCATTTTTTTCTTTAGCTTCGAGGAAGAGCGTGAGAAAGCTGTGTTTAAAACCTAAAAAAATCATTCGCAATGGGTCTGCCTGCGGTTTTAAAAATACGCTGTGTCTCTTTTTCGGGGAAGGAGTCGTATCATGTTTTTGTTAAAATCGCTTCCGTCCGTTTCGCCGCGCCTGCGTTTTGCAAGCGGCGTTTTCGCCCTGTTGTTAGCTCCCTTTTTGTTCGCCGGCTGTAGTACGGGCGACGATGAGCTTGTCATAGAGTTCAACCAAGGATTGATAGGGGTGTGGGAAAACGTCACGCAGGGGGGTACTGAAATCTTTACAGTAACTTCAAACAGGGCTTATTACGGTTTTGATGACGATACTTTTATGCGCGGTTTTATCGTACACGCGGTAAGTTTTTCAGCTAACTCAGGCGTGATTATTGTTCGCCACGATCCCGGTTCAACTGCCTGGGCACTACCGGGCGAAGTTGCTGCCGATATATCCGGTATGTTTTTAGGCGTTTACTTTAGGAATTTAGTTCCGGGGGTTTCAGTGGAAATGGCTCAAGCTGCCACTACAGCAGGTACTGCGGAGCAGCCTACGCTTTCAGCGGCGATAAACAGGTTTACGCTGGGGAATATGGCGACGTATGCGGCCGGTTTTTCACCACTTACCCGGAGACCGTAAGAATTAGTTTTTTAGCGGATGCGTACTATTAGTACGACTTACCCTGCAAGGCTGAAAGCATTTTTCGTTTTCAGCCTTGCGCAACACGGATTAAATTATGGCTTTTTCTTTTTTTAAGCGTAGAAAAATGTTTCTCGCCTTGCTGTTTTGCAAAATGCTTCTCTTTGTTCCCCTTGCGGCAAACGCGCAAGATGCCGGCTTCGATTACTTTGACGATGACTATTTCTTTTTCTTTGAAGACTATGAAGGCATTACAATCGTGGGGACAGTGCAGACAACCCAGCAAATGGCCGTTATCGACCGGGAAGACATAGAACGCGCCGCCGCCAGCGACCTTGCTATGTTACTGCAAGAAACGCTGAACGTGGGCATCGTCCGTTACGGCGGCTACGGCAACCGGGCCGGCGTAAACTTGCGCGGCTTCGACTCAAGGCGTGTGGCCGTCCTTATAAACGGCGTGCCGGCGGACTCCGTAATGGACGGACGCTTTGACATACATCAAATCAGTCTTGATTCTGTCGAGCGCGTAGAAGTTATCTTTGGCGGATCAGATGCAAGGTTCAATGTTTCAGGAGCCTTGGGCGGTGTCATAAACATTATCACTGTCAGAAGGCAGGAACCCGGCTGGCGTGTCGGGGCTACGCTTTCAAACACTTCCGCATTGCCGGGGCTGTACAGAGACCGCCAGCACCAAGTGCAAGGCCCGCGCTGGCAAGACCTTTTGGACGCTCAAAACGTCAGCCTTTCACTCGCTTACGGCGGCGAAAGCGCAGGCGGTGTCGGACATTCGTTTTCAGCTAACTTTTTTGCAAACCGTGCGGCGAACCATTTTATCTTTAGGGATTTTTTAGACATTCCACGCCGCAAGGACAACAACGAAGTTTGGGATGCCGGCGCAAACGCCTCTATGGTGTGGGAGCTTCCCGGCCTTACAAGGTTTATCGCATCTACAAGTTTTTATCACGCCGACAGAAACTTTCCAACATCGGGTTTTTCCATGTTCTACGGAAACCAGATTGATTTTATCAGCCGGCAAAGCATGATGATTGAAGCCCCCCGCGCCTTTCACGACAGCCTTGCGGCAGAGGCTTCCCTTACATGGAATTTTGCAAGGATGGATTTTACGGCGCATGACGAAGTTTTTTCCCGGCACAACCAGAACAGTCTTATGGCGATCAACCGCTGGAGCTGGTATTACGGATCGCGTTTGACTCTGCGAAGCGGGCTTAGTTACAATTTTATTACGCTGGATTCCACGGAAATTGGAAACCGCAGCCGGCACGACGGCAGTGTGAGTCTGTTAGCTGAATACTCCCCCTGGGGATGGTTCATGGTGATTCCTTCCGTGCAAACGGTCTTTGCAAGCACTGTCGCGACAGATGCGGCCTTCATTCCAAGGCTCGGTTTTCTTTTTCATGTTACCGATTCCCTCACGCTTACAAACAATTACTTTCGCACCTTCAAGTTCCCGGACTTTCAAGACCTTTACTGGGTTGGCGGCGGCGGCATAGGCAACCCGGACTTGCGCTCGGAAGAGGGCTGGGGCGGCGATTTAGGCGCATTGTGGAGGCGCGGTTTTTGGGAGCTGGAAAGCGTTGTTTTTGCGCAGTGGCAGAACGATTCGATACACTGGTTTCATTTAGGCGGCGGAGTGTGGCAGCCGGAAAATGTCGGGCAGGCGATGTTCATGGGGCTTGACAACAGAATAAGTTTTACCATGCCGCTTACCGGCGGCAGGCCTTTTACAATGGTATCGGTGTCGGTTTCTTATCAGCATTTAAGGACGCATTTAATGAGCTTCGGTTACACCTTCGCTTCCAACCAGCGTATCCCTTACAGCCCCATGCACAGAGCCGGCGGCCTGTTGACTCTTTTTTGGCGCACAGGCTCGGTTTCCATAAGCGGACATTTTGAAGGAGAGCGTTACGATAACAGGGAGAACACAGTCTCGCTTGATCCGTATTTTTTGCTGGGGCTTACTGTAAACCAGCAATTGACAGAAAATTTGACAGGTTTTGTTTCATTTCGCAACCTGTTGAACCAGTCTTACGAAACGATGTTGGATCAGCCCATGCCGGGTCTTACCATGACGCTGGGAATGAGAGTGAGGTTTTAATATGCGCGTAACGTTTTTTGCATTTGCCGCCGGGCTTTTTGCCTTGGCCTTATTCACGGGCTGCCGGGCAAGCGGCGGCATGGAAGTCGTTGATCGCAGCGGAAGAACGGTAACGATAAACGGGCCGATAAACAGGATAATTTCTACGGCCCCTTCAAACACGGAAATAATCTCATCCCTTGGCCTTGCGCACAAACTTGTCGCCATTGACGTTCATTCGGCCAATGTCGCCGGTGTTCCCGCCGGGGTTGTCGAACTGGATTTTTTCTTTCCCGATGCCGAGGTTATACTTGGCCTTGCGCCGGATCTAATCATCGCAAGCGGGCATAACACTACAGGCGCGGGAGCCGATCCCTTTTTGCTGTTGCGCCAAGCCGGAATCCCTGTGGTTTTTATCCCTATGAGCAACAGCATTGAAGATATTTACAGGGATGTCGCCTTTGTCGCCGACATTTTGCAGGCGCAGGAAACCGGGGAAAGGGTTATACGCGAAATGCAGGCGGAGATTGCCGAGATCGCAGAAATCGTGCGTCTGGGCGGCACCGAAGGGCTGCCGGCTGTGTATTTTGAAATATCAATAGCGCCGGAAATGATAACCTTGGGCGGCAACAGTTTTCTGGACGACATGATCTCTCTAGCCGGTGCGCGTAACATTTTTGGCGATGAAAGCTGGTTTGTTATGCCAAGTGCCGAGGCTGTTATCCAGCGCAACCCGGATATTATTTTTACAAACGTAACATTTATAGACGATCCGATTGGCGAGATAAAAAACAGGCTCGGTTTTGAGCACATTAACGCTGTTATAAATAACCGCATTTATCTGATTGATGAAGATTCATCGATGCGTTCCTCGCCGCGCATTGTTTATGCCTTGCGTCAAATGGCTTATGTTATAAACAATGTTTATGCTCCGTAAAAAGTTTGTGCTACCCAAAAAGAGCAAGGAACTTTCTTTTATTGCCGGGGGGGCGGCCGCTTCTTTTTTTATAATTGCGGCGGGCGCGAGCCTTGGCAGCGCGGACATAAGCCTTGGCGACACGGTGCGTATAATTTTGCACGAAGCCTTTTCCCTGCCGCTTGGCGAGGGCATAGACCCGATATATGTTTCGATTGTCTGGCATTTGCGCCTGCCCAGGGCGCTTTTGGCCTTTCTTGCAGGCGGCGCGCTTGCGGTAAGCGGCGCGGTCTGCCAGTCCATCTTGCGAAACCCTCTTGCCTCGCCTTATATTTTGGGGGTTTCATCCGGGGCATCTCTTGGCGCGGGGATAATCATTATAAGCGGCCTTTCCGTGTTAGGCGCATTTACCCTGCCGGTTACCGGCTTCGTCTTTGGCCTTGCGACTGTTTTTTTTGTCGCGTCTTTTTCCGCCCGTGTTGACAAATCAATGTCGAGTAACACGATAATTCTTTGCGGAATGGTGCTTTCGCTTTTTTTGAACGCCGCGCTTACTGCATTGAGCGCGGTTTTTTCCGATGATTTAAGGCGCATTGTCATTTGGCAAATGGGCAGTTTCGCAATGCGCGGCTGGGGTTATGTGCATCTTTTGCTTCCGTTTTTAATTTTGGCTGTTACCCTTATTGTTTTGTACACAAAAGAAATGGACATTTTAACATTTGGCGATGAACACGCAAAATCCGCCGGTGTAGAAGCCGGCATTGTACGAAAAAAACTGCTTGCCTTTACGGCAGTATTGACAGGCTCTGTCGTAGCCCTAAGCGGTGTCATCGGTTTTGTCGATCTTATCGCGCCTCATACCGCGCGGAAAATAACAGGATCGCGGCACATTTACCTAATGCCTATGTCGTTTATCATTGGCGGCTCGCTTATGGTAGCCGCAGACCTTATCGCAAGAACGGTCGTGTCGCCGTCGGAGCTTCCCGTGGGGGCGGTTACCGCGCTTATAGGCGCGCCATTTTTCGCATGGGTTTATTTCAGGCGGCGCGCGTGATCGAAGTGAAAAACTTGTATGCCGGCTACGGCTCAGGCGACGTTATACGAAACATCAGCTTCAAGGCGGCACGGGGGGAAAACCTTTGCGTCTTAGGCCCCAACGGTTGCGGCAAAAGCACTCTTTTAAAAACCATTGCCCGCATTATCGAC
The DNA here is from genome assembly GCA_009778155.1 of Spirochaetota bacterium. Classification (GTDB taxonomy): domain Bacteria; phylum Spirochaetota; class Spirochaetia; order Treponematales; family Breznakiellaceae; genus WQXQ01. The sequence goes on along the minus strand of WRKI01000325.1, from coordinate 12,279 downwards.
TACCGAGGATTGATCGAAATGGAAGGTCGCGACATAGCGGCTTTTCCCCGCAAGGCGTTGGCTAGAAAAGTCGCCCTTTTGACACAAGTAACGCAGGTTTTTTTCCCGTACACTGTTTACGAAACGATCTCTCTTGGGCGTTATGCGTATTGCGAGGGGCTGTTTAAAAACTTGTCTTTGGCGGACAAAAAAATCATAGAAAGCGTTATGGAAAGGCTTGACATTGCCGGTCTTAGGGACTGCATGATAAACGAGCTTTCCGGCGGCCAGTTGCAAAGGGTTTTTCTGGCAAGGACTTTAGCCCAAACCCCCGACGTTATTTTGCTCGACGAGCCGACCAACCACTTGGATTTAAGATACCAGATAGAGTTGCTCGATTTTTTACGCGGCTGGGTAAAGGAAAACGACAAAACCATTATAGGCGTTTTCCACGACTTGAATCTTGCCAAGCGTTTTAGCGATGCCGCAATTTTAATGCAAAACGGCGTTATCGCCTACAGCGGAAAAATTGAGGATGTTTTAGCCGGCAAAAAACTGCAAGAAGTTTACGGCATTGACATTCACGCCTTTATGCGCGAATCGCTTGCACGTTGGTAAAGGCAGACTCTGTCATAACCCGCTGTTTTTTGCCTCGTCCCAAAATGCGTCCATCATTTCAAGGTTTTGCTTTTCCATTGGCCACCCGGTTTCTTTCATTTTTTTTTCGACATACTTAAAACGGTCGGCAAACTTGCTGTTAGTCCTGCGCAACGCAAGGGAAGGGTCTGTTTTAAGATACCGGCACAGGTTGACAACGGAAAAAAGCAAGTCGCCAAGTTCTTCTTCAAGTTTTTCGCTGTTATGTGCAACGCCGACCGCGCTTTCAAGCACCTCTTCAATTTCTTCGTGTATTTTGGAAACAACCCCGTTTGTATCCGGCCAGTCAAAGCCGGCTTTTGCCGCTTTTTCCTGAATCCTAAAGGAACGTTCCAAGGGCAAAAGCCCCGAGCTTATATCGTCTAAAAGCGAATCTTTGGCTTTGCGGCCTTCCTGCTCGACTTTTATCTTAGCCCAGTTGTCAAGAACTTCCGCGCTGTCTTTCAGCCTTAAATCGCCAAAAACGTGCGGGTGGCGGCGTATCAGTTTTTCCGTTATCCCGGTTAGAACGTCGCCTACAGTCATTTCTTCCCGCTCTTCCAGCAAGACCGAAAGCATAAGAGCCAAAAGGAAAATGTCGCCTAACTCCTCGCCTATGTGCTGTGGATTTTTTTTGTCAATGGCTTCTATGCACTCGTAACATTCTTCTACCAAATGTTTTCTTAATGTTTCGGGGGTTTGCTCCCTGTCCCAGGGGCAGCCCTCCGGCCCCCGCAATTTTCGCACAACATTGTATAAAGCCTCGAAAGCTTCTGTCGCCTTCATTTTTACTCCTTCGCTGTTACGCCCGCGCCGGCGGGCTTTAGACTTTTATCGATGATAACCAAGATTGCAATGAATAACAAAATGTAAATCAATGAACTGCGAAAGCCCCAAGCCGCCCCGAAAAAACGGTTTGTCAAGCCTACTGTATACTGTATGCCGGCATTCAATGTTCCGCCGGCGGCAATTGCCGCACTGCACATAACGGGAGAATCTTTTCCGAAACGTCTAAACGCGACGGCCATTGTTGTAGGGAAGAGCGGCCCTATAAAAAAGCCAAGAGCCGGCAGTAAAAAGATTCCTCTTGCGCCCAGTAAAATTACGGCGGTAAAAACGCCGGCAACAATCGTCCCAAGGCCGATAAGCGATTTCGTGTAACCGATTCGCTCGATAAACATTCCGCAGGCAAGGCGCGAAACGGTGAAGCATATAAAAAAAAGCGCCATAAAAGTAGCGCCCGTAGTGCGGGGGTCTATTCCGTAAATATCCATAAAAAACATAGTCCCCCAGTTGGAACTGTTGTTTTCTATCGAGATTCCAAGCCCAAGGCAGACTGCCAAGAGCCACACGAATGGCTCCTTTAGAGCGTCTATAAAGGTTTTTCTTTTTTCTCCGTATTGGCCGCCGCCGCCTTCTGTTTTTTGGCTGTCCGGAAACTTGACAAAAAAGGCTACTATAAACAACAAAAGCGCAAGGGGCATGGCAGAAAAATAAATCATGCGCCAGCTTAGGTCTGCGTTATTCGTAATAAAGCCGGCAACAAGCGGTGCGAACACCGCTCCTATGCCGAAAAAAGCGTAGAGCAGGTTTAACATTAACGCCGTGTTTTTGACAAAAAGCCTGGAGGCCAAACCGTTACAGCTTACTTCGAAAACGCCGATTCCTGAGCCTATTGCAACCATAGCGATTGCCGCCATAAAAAAGCTGTTTACAAAATACATATAGGCAAGCCCGGAGCAAATAATTGCAAAGCCGGCAAGGAGCGGGCGTTTTATCCCGAAGCGTCCTGTAAGTATTCCTGTTATGACGCAAAAGCCGACAAAGCTTATGATGCGCAAAGAGACCAAAAAGCCCTGTTGCTGCCATGTTACGTCAAAATCTTCCCGTATTAGCGGAAACGATACGACTCTAAAGTTGGCAACAAGCCCGAAGATAAAAATAATCGCAAAAATCAAAAAATAAAGCAAACGCTGCTGGGTTTTTGACACTAAAATATCCTTAATTTAATTGAATGCGAAGGGTATGAGCCTTCCGGCATATCCCTCTCTAAGAACGGCAATACCCCGGCCGCTCTGCGCTGCACGCACTGCGGCGGGGTATTGTTTAGGAAACACTGATTAACTCGAAGCTAATCAGTGTTTCCTTATGTATTTGCTCATTTCATTGCGCAAATACGGGTAAGAAGCACTGATTAAATCCTCGATGGGATTTAATCAGTGCTTCCTTTACTCATGCTGAAGCTAGCTCCGTCTAACCGGTCAAAGATACCTGCCAGAATCTGTGAATCATATTCGGAGACACCCTAAAATTCTGAACATTGTTTCTTACGCCGACAACTTCAGAAAATGTCGCAAGAAAAACCCAAGGCGATTCATCGCGGATAATCCTTTGGATTTGATAGTAAATATCCGCGCGTAAAACAGGATCGGTCTCGCGCCTGCCGGCCTCAAGAAGACTGTCTACCACAGGGTCGCTAAAAAACGCCCGGTTGCCGCCGCCCCAGGTGGAACTGTGGAAGGGGCCGAACAGCCCGTGGTCCGGATCGCCGGGGGTTGTAATCCAGGAAATTGTTATAATGTCCGGCTCGCCCCTGTTAGAAGCCTCCAAAAAAGCCCCCCATTCCAAAGCCTGCACGGTAACATCAATCCCAACCTGCCCCAGCATATTTTGCATAATCTCGGCAATGTCCAAAGTTTGCGGAAGCCCTTGAGTAGCCATAAATGTAGTGGAAAATCCGTTGGAAAGCCCGGCTTCCGCCAAAAGCTCTCTTGCCCTGTCCGGGTTAAAGGGGAAAGGCTCCAGCCTGTCCGCCGCCGACGCCCACACTCTTGGACTAAGCGGCCCGGTTACCGGAGGATGAGCACCCAAGAATACAGCCTGCACCATTGCCTCGGTGTCCAGCGCGTATTGCACAGCATGACGCACACGAATGTCGTCAAAGGGCGGCCTTGAAACATTAAAGGCGATGTATTGAGTGCCTACAGTCGGCTCTTGGAACAAGCGTAAATCCGGATGGGCTTGCACGCGGGACATATCCTGCGGTTGCAGCACCATCATAATGTCTATCTCTCCCGTTTCAAGCGCGATAAGTCTTGTCTGAACATCCGGCAGTATGCGAAATATCATGTTTTCGATATTAACATCGCCGCCCCAATAATGTTCCCAGCGTGTAAGTTCCAGCCTGTCGCCGGCGACAATGTTTGTTAGCCGAAACGGGCCGCTGCCGACAGGAGCCTGGCTGTGGGCATCCACGCCCATTTCCGTAATCGCTCTTTCGCTAACAATAGCCAGCCCTCTGTGTCCCAAAAAATTGATGAAAGGCACAAAGGGTTGCTCCAGAGTGATCAAAACCTCGTTGTCGCTTACGACAGTCGCGTTTTGAATCATTCCGGCGTTAGCTGAAATTGCCGGCGCTACGGAAGCCCTGTTAAGTGAAAACGCGACATCGCTTGCGGTAAGCTCGTCTCCGTTGTGGAAAAAAACACCGCTTCGCAGAAAAACCCTAAGCTGTGTGGGGTTTTGCGGATCGACCCATTCCCAGCTTGTTGCAAGATTCGGCCTTGGCATCATATCGTAGTCCAAGTCGATCAAGGTGTCGTAGATTTGAAATGTAACCCTGGCCGAAGGCACGTCGTTTGTCAAAGTCGGGTCAAGGTTTGCCGGCATACTGGGTATCCCGATAATGAGAGTGTCGGTACGCTCGACCACCTGCCCGCCGCAACTTGTGAAAACAAGCGGCATTGAAAATATCAAGGCCGCGCCGACTGTTAGCCGCAATGCGATTTTTAGGACTTTTACCCAAAATCTTTTTCTCGCCATATTATGATCCTCCTTGAAACCTGCCCGGCACTTAAAAGCACCGGGCGTTTCGACCAATCAGTTTGCAATAATCAGTTGACAACTGTTAACTTGCAACTGTCAGTTTACAACAATCTTTTGGCAACTGTCAATTCGCAAAAGAAACATTCCAGAACCTGTGGAGCATATTCGGGGCTACATTAAAACCCTGAACATTGTTTCTTATGCCGACAATTTCCGCGCCGGTCGCTTGGAAAATCCAAGGCGACTCCTCACGGACTATCCGTTGGACTTGATAGTAAATGTCTGCGCGGACAGCCGGATCGGTTTCGCGCCTGCCGGCTTCTAAAAGCACGTCCACTTCCGGGTGGCTAAAAAAACTGCGATTGCCGCCGCCCCAAGTGGATGTGTGGAAGGGGCCGAACAACCCGTGGTCTGGGTCGCCGGGGACAGTAATCCAAGCTATCGCTATAATGTCCGGCTCGCCCCTGTTCGATGCGGCCAAAAATGCGCCGAACTCCAGAACCTGCACCGACATATCGATGCCGACTTCGCGTAACATATTTTGCATAATCTCGGCAGTGTCAACTCGTTGCGGGTGCGGATACGCGTAAAAAGTCGTAGAAAACCCGTCGGGGAAGCCGGCCTCGGCCAAAAGTTCCCGCGCCCTGTCCGGATTAAAAGGAAAGGGATCGAGCCTGTCCGCCGCCGATGCCCAAACCATTTGGTTTATAGGCCCCGTTGCCGGCGCCATTGCTCCCATGAACACAGCCTGCACCATCGAGTCCAAGTCTATCGCATATTGTATCGCATGACGCACGCGGATATCGTCAAAGGGCGGGCGTGAGACGTTAAACGCGATATAGTGTGTCGCCAAATTCATTTCGTTTAACAAGACCAAATCCGGGTGGTTGTTTATGTGCGCCATGTCCTGGGGCAGCACGGTTATCATTACATCTATCTCGCCCGTTTCAAGCGCAATCAATCTTGTCGCGGCATCCGGCAAAGCGCGGAAAACTAGATTTTCCAAAGCCGCAGGCCCCCCCCAGTGCTGCTCCCAGCGGACAAGTTCCAGTCTGTCGCCGGCCACTATGTTCGTTACGCGATACGGGCCTGTGCCGACCGGCGACTGGCTGTGCGCGTCTACGCCCATTTCCGTAACAGCCCGCTCGTTCACGATGGAAAGCGATGGATGCCCCAAAAAATTGATGAGCGGCACAAAGGGGTACTCCAGCGTGATTAAAACTTCGCGCTCGTTTACGGCAGCCGCGTTTTGGATCATACCAGCATTCGCGCCTATCGCCGGGGCTATCGAAGCTCTGTTAAGTGAGAAGGCGACATCGTTTGCCGTAAGCTCGTCCCCGTTATGGAAGAGAACGCCGCTGCGCAGAAAAACTCTAAGCTGGGTGGGGTTCTGCGGATCGACCCATTCCCAGCTTTCCGCAAGGTTGGGGCGGGGGAGCATATCGTAGTCCAAGTCTACAAGGGTGTCGTAAATATGAAGAATCGCCCTGCCGGAGGGAATGTCGTTGCTCAACGTGGGGTCAAGGCTTACCGGCAAACTTGGTGCGCCGACTATGAGTGTGTCCGTGCGGGGGGCTCCCCTGCCGCAAGCTGTAAAAACCAGCGATGCCGAAAGTACCAGCGCCGCGCCGAATGCTAGCCGCAATGCCGTCTTTGCCAGCGGCTTTGCAAAAAATTTTTTCTTAACCATTTGTTCCTCCAAGTCATGCGTGTTCGTTAGAACCGCCTTCGTATGGTTGTTTTTTAGGGAAACGATGATTAAATCCCATCGAGGATTTAATCATCGCTCTTACCCGCATTTTGCGCAATGAAATGAGCAAATGCATAAGGAAGCACTGATTAGCTTCGAGTTAATCAGTGCTTCTTTAGGCTATCGCCCGTCATGGGCTTGTTGAAAAGCAAATGCAAGCTGAATGTTCGCGCTCTGCGAATGCTTCCATTATAAACAAAAGCCGGATAAAAGTAAAGAGATTGGCGAAGGGCAGACACGACAAACGCATGAACGACACGAAGCTCGGAAGTATCTCACACAAAGGCACGGAGGCACAAAGGTTCGGGCGGACTATGATCAGGCCGCGCCTTCTTCTTGCCTCAATATAGCACAAAAAGGTATAAAGTATGATAAAGCGGCGTTTTCTTCCTTTCTTAACTTTGTGCCTTTGTGTGATTAAAATGGGAGTAAATTCAGAGGCTCGAGCTTTCATGCGTTTGTCGTGGTGCCGCCTATTGACCTGCCTTGTTTTGCCTGTTATGCTTTTGTATACAGGCGCGGGGCTGCGTGCCAAGGCCGCCCAGCGGCGGGTTTGCGAAAAAAATTGAAGGAGATTGATTTTATGGAAAAAGGACTTGCGACAAAATTAACCTATGCCGGCGGGAATGAGGTTCTAAAAAAACACGCGGCGAATGTTTCTCAGCCCAAGGTTGCCCCCATTTACATGACCAGCGTTTTCAGTTTCGATGACGTGCCTTCTCTGGATGCCGTTTATGATGGCACTGCCAACGGCTATGTTTATTCCCGCATGGCAAACCCGGGGCTGGATTGCCTCGCCGACATAATGGCGCAGGCGGAGGGCTGCGAGGCGGCAATCCCCTTTGCCTCGGGAATGGCGGCCATTATCACATCGATTATTTCTTATGTGGGCAAGGGCGACCACATACTGGCATCGCCGGTGCTTTACGGGGCTGTGTACGATTACCTAAAAAACGAAGCCCCCCGCTTTGGCATAGAAGTTGATTTTGCAGACTTTACAAACTATGACATTGAAAAACACATAAAACCCAACACAAAAGTTCTTTACACGGAAACCATCACAAACCCGCTTATGGAGGTCATGGACATAAAAAAAATAGCGGACAGCGCGCACAGACACGGCGCAAAACTAATCATTGACAACACTTTTGCAACACCGGCTGTTTGCAGGCCGATGGAATTGGGAGCCGACATTGTCGCTTACAGTAGCACGAAGTATCTGGGCGGACACAGCGATATTACCGGCGGCATAGTCTGTGCGAGCGCGGCCGACATTGCGCACATTCAGCGTTTTGCCACACTCTACGGGGCAATGCCAAGCCCCTTTGACGCATGGCTTTTAACACGCAGCCTGCGCACGCTGGAACTTAGAATGCGCGCCCATTGCGAAAACGCCCAAAAAGTAGCCGAGTATTTTGAAAAACACCCGAAGATCGAAAAGGTGCATTACCCCGGATTAAAAGCATCGCCATTTAACGCGCTTGCGGAAAAGCAATTCTACGAAGGACGCTGCGGCGGAATGTTAAGCGCAAACATAACAGGGGGCGAAAAAGGGGCAAGCGGTTTTATAAAACACTGCGAAAGCGTCAAGTTCGTGCCAAGCCTTGCCGGGTTTTCAACGAGCGTTTCGTATCCCGCAAAAACATCGCACCGCGCCTATTCGCCGCAGGAAAGGGAAAAACTCGGAATACCGATGGGGCAACTGCGCTTTTCAATCGGGCTTGAGCGCATAGAAGACGTTATCGAAGAGTTTGAAAGGGCGTTAGGCAAAATCTAACAGGCAGATCAGCCTTTCTGTTCTCTAATGGCAAAACTTATGACAGATGCAAACAGCCCCAACGTTAGGGCGGCGATCCACATTGGCGTATAAGAGCCTGTCAAATAGAAACATATGCCGGCAAGCCACGCGCTAAAAAATGCGCCAATTTGATGCACGACAAAAACCAAGCCGTAGAGCATTGCGATACTTGTCGCCCCAAAAATTTTTCCGACCGTTCCAGAAACAGGCGGAACGGTGGATGCCCCGGAAAACCCCAAAAGCGCGGTAAAAAGCGTCATGCTTGCAAGAGTTCTTGGCATAAGCAAAAAAAGCAAAATCGTCAAGGGACGCAGGCCGTAAAGAAAACCAAGCACGTTTTTCATTTTCAGCTTACTGCAAAAAATGCCGCTTAAAACCGAGCCTGCAATTGTCGTAACGCCGAAAATGGAAAAGGCAAAGGCGGCAGACTCCGGCGAAAAACCCTGAGCGACAAACTCCGCCGGCAGGTGGTTTATGACCAAGGCCATGTGAAAACCGCAGGTGAAAAAGCCCGCCATAAGATACCGGTAGGTTCTGCTTTTTAAGGCATCCGCAAAAAGCGTTTTTATCGCAACCCCCGCCGCGGCTTGCGGCGCAGGGGCTTTAACGTCGCCAGTTTTATCCCTGTCATTTTTGCCAAGGAAAAACGCGATAGGGAGCGACACTATTACCGGAATAGCCAGCATATGCATACCGTACATAAAGCCGCCGCTTTCGATTAGCGCGTTTACAAGCGGCGACATAAGAATATTTCCCAAGCCTACGCTGGCATTTACAAGCCCCGAAATGCTTATAACCATTTTGGCAGGAATTTTAGGCGCAATAGTCCCTATGATAATTCCATAAGAAAGAATGCCGGTTCCTGTCGGCAAAATAATCCCAAGGCATAACATAAGCGTAAACATGGAGTTGGAAAAAGGCGTAAGAATTAGCCCGGCGGCCGTAATAAAAACGCCGGACACAAGCGCGTATCTGTTGCCTTTTTTTGCCGCAAGAATGCCGAATAAGGGCTGAACAAGGCCGTATACGAATTGGCCTACGCCCAGTATCAGGCTCATAGAAGCGATAGGTATGCCAGTATGAGCGATAATGGCATTGAGCATAATGCCATAGTTGTTCCGTATGCCGCTGCTAATGGTGATAAAAAAAATGCCCGCAAAAGTCAAAAGAGCGACTTTAACGAGAACGTCGCTTTTTCCCTTGCTGTTAGTATCCATGTGTGCCTTCCGGTGCGCAAGCTATAAAAAAAACAACCTCCCCCTTCCGGACGAGGTTGTTAATTAGCGCTTTAGCAAACTTGCTTTAGCAAACTTGCTTTAGCAAAAGCAAACTTACTAGAGCAAACCCTCTAAAGCCCTTTCGCCTGCTTCACGGATTGTTTGCCTTGTGTAAGTCGCGCCGGTGCCGACATCTACGGTGATTCCACTGGGTTCAACATCGACATCCCTTGGGGCGACCGGGAAGTTTTCAAAAGACTGGTTAGTCAAAATGAAATGCCTTACCCTGGAAAAATCCGGCCCCAGCCTTTGGGGGTTTTCATAGAGCGTTACCCATCCGCACAATGTGTCGGAACCTTCAAAGTCTACGTCTACAATCCAGCCGTCTTCAATGTGCAGAGTAATAACAAAGTCTGTAGCACCGAACCTTCCGGCCGGGCTTGAACGTGTTCCCTCTTCTGTCATGTACCCCTGCGAAGGATTATCCGCATTTGAAACCGTTCCGGTAAAATCACCGAAAGGCGCTTCAATTTCGACGACAGGTTCTTGCACAGCCACTTCCGGCTGCGCCACGCAAGCGACCAATGCGAACGCGAACAATACTGCCGCTGCTGCAGCCGCTCCCAAAGAAACTTTTTTCTTTGACATTTTATATCCCTCCTTAATAAAGCGATATAATGGCAAAGCCGCCGGTACAAAGTTTGCTTGAATGACATTCAAGGGCTAAACGCCAGCTTAATCTCCCGGTAGCATTGCCAATACGCGGGGGACAGGATTTTCCTTCCCCCGACTAAATAACATGATGGCTGTTTTATGAAAAAAAGTCAAGGGCTTTTTCGATTTTTTTCATAATTTTTTGCAGCCAAGATCACAAGCGGCATTGCCCAAAACTTTTACCCGCCGAAAGGCAAAGCCCCCCAAATATTGCCTATCGCGATGCCGGTTAAGTTCCCGATAATCACACCCCACAGCGCCATTAAAATTAGCGGCACAAGGATTTTGTTCCATTTCATTGTCGCAACTAGCGCGGCAACAGTCGGGGGGCCGCCGATACAGGCGTTCAAAGAAGCAAGACAGCCTTCCACCCGCCAGTTAAATTTTTTGGCAAAAAACAGAATGACAATTGTCGCCAGAATAAAAACAAAAGTGTACGATATCAGCACGATTAAGCCCGATGAAATAATTATGCCCAAATTTGCCGTCGTTCCAATGGTAACAAACCACGTTAACATTAAAAGCGTCCCTATTTCAGAAGCACCCCTGATACTGCCCAGCTTTGGAAACACTGTAGCGACAATGACTGTTATAAAAGTCATTAGGATAAAAATGTTTCCGAAAATTTGCCCCATGACAAAGGGCAGGCCTTCAATCGCGTTGACCTGTCTTGCGATCAATGTGGACGTTCCAAACACCGCAAAAGAAACCGCCAGGCACTGCATGATGCTGGCCATGTCTATTTGCTTGTTTTGCCCGGCATCGCCTTGGACGCTTTGAACCTCTGATAAATCCTCTTCGTCTGCGCCAATCCTAAAATTGCTGCGGATAAATTTGCTTTTGTACATGATGTTGATAAAAAACACCATTACCCCGACAAAAAAATTCCCGACAATCGTAATGCCGAATAAAAACTCCGGCGTTAGCGCGAAAATTTGCGACAATGCGACTACGTTCACAGTGCCGCCGATAAAGCCCCCCACTTGGGCGGCCGCATATTCCCTAATGCCGTCGACATTTGCAAATACCAGCGGGATAAGCAGCGCCCCTAAAAAACAAGCTATCGCAATAATGTTGTAAACTGCAAAAAATTGCCCGGACTCTTTGATGATTCTTTTTAAGTCCGATTTGAACAGCAGCATCGGTATAGCAAGCGGCAACAATACGCTTCCCGCCGCCGCGTAAACAGGCGACGCAAAGGGAATCACTCTAAGGTTTGCCAGTATAATGCCAAAAAGAATGCACAGCACCATAGAGCTGATCGTTTTTGCCCACTGCCATTTTTTTTCCATAGAAACAGCCACGCCGACAATTCCAAGAATGGCCGCCCACATTAATACAGTGTCATTTGCTCCTATAAGAGTTTCCATAAAAGGCGCTCCTTAAACCGGCTAAACTAGGGAAACGCTGATTAACTCGAAGCTAATCAGCGTTTCCCTAGCGCCATGTAACGCTTGCCCGTTTTCGCGGGGCTGTACGCGAAAATTCCACATCCGGGTAACCTATCGCAAGGCAGGCGGCGATAACTTCTTCTTTTGCAATGCCCAGCGAGTTACGCAGTTCCATGTTCAAGTTTGCAGGACGCGCAAACAATCCGACATATACAACGCCAAGCCCCAGGGCTTCCGACATTAGCTCCATGTTCATGGCGGCAAGGCAGGCGTTTATTTCGACCTGCGATACAGCAAGAATAACCAAGGGGGCATTGTAAAACAAAAAGCCCCTCTTTAACCGTGATTTATCAAAAGTGTAGGGAAGCTCGACAAAATGCCCCTGCGGGCTGGGCATCTCGTCTGGAGTTTTGTATTGCGCTATTACAGCGTCTTCGACAGCGTCGATCTCGTTTTGAATAACGATGTAGCGCACATTCTGCCTGTTGCTGCCGGTAGGCGTAAGCCTTCCCGCTTCGATAATTTTTTCGATTTTTTCTTTTTCGACCGGTGACGTTTTGTAACGCCGGATAGAGCGGCGAGCTTTCAGGTGCAGCATTAAGGCCGCCTCGTCAAGGAATATTCGCTTGCCGGATATCTCCCATATTTCGTCGTCGCAGCCTTTCGCGCTAACCGCATTTTGCGGACAAACTGCAAGGCAGTGCCCGCACATAAAACACCCTGTGCCGGATGTAAGTGCCTTGTTGTTGCGAAGTTCGATAATGTGCCTTAAACAAATATTTACGCAAGCCCCGCAGCCGGTACATTTTTCACTGTCAATTGTGAAACTAATTTCGTTTGCCATTTTTGTCTCCTTCCATGTCTTTTATTAGAGGCAACCTCCAAAAACCCAGATGGGGTTTTTGGAGGTTGCTCAGAGAAAACCGCTAACTCCTTATACTGCAGGCAGTTAGGAGTTTGCGGTTTTCT
>WRKI01000324.1 GCA_009778155.1 Spirochaetota bacterium | reverse complement strand
GGCGGGCGGCTAGCGGATAACGGCTGGCGAGCGTGCCAGCCGTTATCCGCACAGCCTTAACCCGCACCCCTGGCGCAGCATTGCTTGTACTTTTTGCCGGAGCCGCAGGGGCAAGGTTCGTTGCGCCCGATTTTTGGCCCCGTGCGGACAATCGTTTTAGGCACGATCACCCCTTCGTCGTAAAACCAGCGGCCGCCGAGCTTTTTGAACTTGGCAACCTCGTGGTGATTGTCCCGGAGCCTGTCCATTTCGTAGACAGCCTCGAACTCCACCGTCCCCTCGTCATCGTTTATACCGCCCTTTTCCGTTGACAAAATCTTAAGACCCAGCCACTTGGACTTTTCACTCCAGTTTTTTGTTTCTTTTACATCAATCTTGTTTTTTTCGTCGTGCGTACAAGTTTCGACAATGTAGTCGATAGCCTGTTCCGCATAAGCTGAGTACCGGCTGCGCATAAGAGCTTCCGCCGTGGGCGGGTCTTTACGACCGAGAATAAATTGCTCGCAACACTCGCTGTAGGCAAGAGCCGAGCCGCAGGGACAACTTTTCATAATACATCCTTACAAAGAGCCTTCCTAACCCCTTCGGTCAAGATTGCGAATAGCCACTTGAGTCATACGGTCGGCGCGTTCATTCAACTCGTTCCCGGCATGAGCTTGAACCCAAGTCCAGGAGACCGAAAACCCGCTTGCAAGACTGTCAAGCCGCAGCCATAAATCCTTGTTTTTAACCTCTTCTTCCGCGCTATTCTTCCAGTTTTTTTGCTTCCAGCCGTGAATCCAGGAAGTCATACCCTTTTGCACATACTGAGAATCCGTGTAAACAGCAATCTTCCCGTAAGCCACCCCGTGAGTAACAGAAGCGCGGACATACTCAAGCGCGGAAATCGCCGCCATAAGCTCCATGCGATTATTCGTCGTGGCCTTTTCCCCGCCCCATTTTTCAACAATAATACTCCCCGTTCCAGCCTCCGTTATGACAAAGGCCCAACCGCCAGGGCCGGGATTCCCCGAACATCCGCCGTCAGTGTGAATTTTTACGTCTAACAATTTTCCACTCCTCTGCCCCCACCCCGGGGCATAAATAAATTTTAGCTCTCTTGAGCATCGTGATCATCATCATCGTTATACGGCAGATGCCGCGGCATATGCCGCGGCATCCGCCTAAACTCGCCCAAACCCGCGCTGTCCCACTCGTCAATCTTGCCCTCCGCCTTGCTAAGACCGAACTCCCTCAAAACCTTGTTCAGCGCCCGCTCCTCCGTCGGAACAGGCGGCACGCCGTAACCGTCCTCAGTAACAGCCGCCGGGAACTTTTGCGCCCCGTTTTCAAAGAAGATAGAAGCCTGCGTGCCAGTCCCCCCGAAATAATCGGTTTCAAAATAGGCCAGCTTGCCGCCGAGAGAGCTTTCCCCCAGCGCGGCAAGAACCGCGCCGGTAAGATAATCAAAACCCTCATTCACGCCGCCCGCTTCGCCCGCATATTCTTTTGCAAGCCGGTCAAACAGAACGTCTGTCAAAAACAGCATGGACAGACCCCCGGAAAGCCGCACAGGTTTTTGTTCCCATTTTTCGCCCAGCGCGTCTATCGTTTCGCTGTAACCTAAAAACGCACTAATACAATGCCCCACAGCCTCCCCCTCGCCCTTAATTCAAAATCGGCAGATTTTTTTTTCATATATAATCAATATAACACAAAAATAGCGATTGTCAACACTTTATTTTATGGCCAAGACAGGATAAAATGAATTATGCGTTATTACAGCACACGAGGAAAAAACGAGAGCGCCGGCTTCGCGCAGGCGGCACTGGCGGGGCTTGCACAGGACGGCGGGCTATTTGTCCCGCAGGAGATACCCCCCTACCCAAGGGCGGTAAGGACATCGCTGGGCACAATGGACTTTCGCGACATAGCCTTCGAGACAGTAAAGCTCTATTGCGGGGACGACATACCCGATGCCGCGCTTGCCGGCATCGCGCAGACGGCCTTTTCTTTTGACGCGCCGCTGGTTTCCGTGGGGGGGAGGCAGGTTTTGGAACTTTTCCACGGCCCAAGTGCCGCCTTTAAGGATTTCGGGGCGCGTTTTATGGCGCGCGCCTTCGCGTATTTGCGCCGGGGGGAGGATGCCCCCCTGCATATCCTCACCGCGACATCGGGCGACACGGGGGGGGCTGTGGCCGAAGGTTTTTTCGAGGTGCCCGGCATAAACGTTACCGTGCTGTACCCCAAGGGGAGGGTTACCCCCCTGCAAGAAAAGCAGATCGCAGGTCTTGGGAAAAATATTCGCGCGCTGGCGGTGGAAGGCAGTTTTGACGACTGCCAAAGACTTGTAAAAACCGCCCTTACCGACAGCGACTTGGCGCGGCGGGGGGCGGCGGCGCGGCGGGGAGCGGCGTTGACATCGGCAAACTCGATAAACATTTGCAGGCTTATCCCGCAGGCCGTCTACTATGCGGCGGCGGCCGGGCGGGGTGGGGGAGGGGCAAGCTTTGCGGTTCCCTGCGGGAACTTGGGCAACCTTACCGCCGGCATATACGCGATGAAGATGGGCGCGCCGATAGCGGGCTTTGTCGCGGCTGCCAACGCGAACAGAGCCGTCCCGGACTACCTTGCCACGGGGCAGTACAAGCCGCGCCCTTCTGTTGCGACAATTTCCAACGCGATGGATGTAGGCGCGCCGAGCAACTTCGAGCGCATTGCCGCGCATTTTTCCCATGAGCAGCTTCGATCGTTTGTCGCGGGTTTTTCCGTTACCGACGATCAGACGCGGCAAACGATAGCGAAGGTTTATGAAGAGTCCGGCTACATTCTTGACCCGCACGGAGCGGTGGCCTGGCACGCGGCGACGGCCGCCGGACAGGCGGCGTTAGGCGAAAAGATGCCCGTAACGCTTTGCACGGCGCACCCGGCCAAGTTTGCCCAAACAGTCGAGCCTATTTGCGGGGCGGTTCCTGTTCCCGACTCTTTGGCCGGCGCAATGCGGCGGGAAGCCCGCGCCCAAACAATCCCCGCCGACTATGCCGCCTTCGCGGACATTTTGTAAGGGGGAAGAAAGATTCGGGCGGAAGTTCGATATGCCTTTGCGTGTTTTTTTTGAGAAGCTAGCCGGGCGGGCACGACAAACGCATGAACGACACGAACCTCGGAATTTACTCCCATTTTTATCACACGGAGGCGCAAAGGCACAAAGCACTGATTAGAAAGTCCTGCTTCATTCCTATTTCTTCTCCTCTTATGTTCGATAATGATGCAAGAGGAAGGCGCGGGCTTACCGTAGCTCAATCCTAACCTTTGTGCCTTTGTGCCTTTGTGTGAGATATTTCCGAAGTTCATGTCGGTCATGCGTTTGTCGTGGCCGGGCGGGAAAGCGCGGGCAAGGGGCTTTTCGGGGCGTGCCGGGAATGGCCCCCGGGGTTATAGAAATTTTCGTGCGGCCGTGGTATGCTTGCAGAAGATTTTAACGCAAGGGAGAAAACCGTGGGACTGTTGCCAGCAGACATCGACATACTGCCCCCGTCAGACGACAGGGTCTTCAAACTTATCCTCACTTCGCCCGACGGCAAGCCGGCGCTTATCGACTTAATTTCCTCCATCATAGGCCGACGGGTGGTGGACGCGGCGATCCTCAACAACGAGCTTCCCCCCGGCGACACGGCCGAAAAAGCCGAACGCCTTGACGTGAACTGCATGACAGACGACGGCACGCAGATCGATCTGGAGATGCAGGCCAGCCGCATACAGGAAGACTTGAACGGCGAGCACAAAAACCTGAAAGGCAAGGGCATATATTATCTGTGCGACCTGCACTCGTCCCAACCCTCGAAAGGCCTCAGGCGGTACGACAGGCTGGCGCAGACGTATCAGGTAACCTTCTGCTCCTACACGGTCTTTCCGAAGCTGCCGGACTACGCCAACTCCTTTTCCATGAGGCACGACCTTACAAACGAGCTTTTGTCGGACGCGATCCGGGTAATATACGTCGAGTTGAGCAAGCTGGGCGGGATACTGAAAAAGCCCGTCAGCGAGATGGGCGATTTGGAGAAGTGGGCTTTGTTTTTTCAATACGCAAACATACCCGCCCACCGGGAAACGTTAAACAAAGTAATAGAAACGAAGGAGGCGCTAAAAATGGCCGGAGATTTATTGATGAGCGTAAGCAAGGACGAACACGAGCGGGCGGTGTTCCGCAGCCGCCGGATGTACCAGACCGATCTGGCATCAAACCTAGCCACCGCCGAAGACCGGGGGAGACAAGAGGGGATGCAAAAGGGGAGGCAAGAGGGTGTAGTTGAAGTTGCACGGAACCTTTTGAAAATGAGGTTGCCGCTTGATGAGATAGCCACGGCTACCGGGCTAACCATTGAGGCGATCAATCGTCTGCGTCATGACGGCTAATCTTGCAAAAACAAGGCTCTCTGTAAAATTTCGCGGGGGAAAAACCTTGCGTTTAAGGTCGCCCCAAGGGGCTTTTTCGGCGTGCCGGGAATGGCTTGGGCTGTTTTTAGGAAAAAAATGGGAAAAAAAACTAAAACCGCTCCACAACGACATTATTTGTCGTTGCAGGGCAGTTAAAATGCAATATATGAAGAACATGACAGCCCCCAAGGGGCAAAAACATATAAATTGAAATCCAAAGAAAGAGGAGACAAACCGCCATGCAGTGTACAAAATGTAAAAAAGAATTGGAAATCGGATCGAAATTTTGCAACGAATGCGGCGCAAAAGTTCAAACCTCGCGGCTATGCCGGTGCCTTAGCTGCAATGCAGAAATAGAAGTTTGGCCTGACACAAATTATTGCCCCGAATGCGGCAATAAAGTAGAGGCCGCGCCGGTGGAAGAGGCCTCACCGCTTTCAGCCAAAACCAAAAAGCCGGCGGCCAAAAGCCAGCCTAAGGAGAAGCCCGCAGCGGGCAAAAAGGCTCCGGCCAAAAAGTCGGCGGCAAAGCCGGCAAAAAAGACTACGGTCAAAGAATCGGCTCCGGCCAAAAAGCCGGCAAAAAAGGCTGTGGAGAAAAAGCCAACGCCAAGAAGGCCAAGCATGATCTCTAACAAAATTCGTCGAGCTTCTACTAGAGAAGTCTTACCTGGCATTGACATATTTCCAAAATTCCCTGTCATTGATGATGCAAAAATTCAACATTCTTTGTTGAGTGGAAAAAAATACGATTCATATCTTGTTGATTATAACGCAGATATGGACTATCTCATTTACGACAATAATGATGAAATTTTCGTAAGTGTTAAAAATCCCGATTTCGAAGTTCTGCGTATGATGGTCAAATACGAAAACTATGAACGTAAACGTGAGGGATTGGAGTTATACGATTTTGATGAAATTGAGTCATTATTTAACGAATGTCTTAAAGAAATCAAAAACAACAAAAAACGTTCCTAGATACAAAGTGTAATAGTGGAGAATGGACTTTTGGAGGATGGACTTTTCTAGTAGAGAGGACGCGAAATCGTATATTGAAGATTACGAAATCAGCAAGGCTTGGGTGAATGAAAAAAACTCTAGCCAGATTATGTTGGGACGGGAAAGGTGCAGTGTTTATTTCAATAGAGTTGTTCGGAAACTTCAGTTTCAGAACAACTACTGCTTAAAAAAGCACTTTTTTGGGGCTTTTGCCCCAAAAAATGCGAGACTTGTTCGAGAACTTGTTTGGGCAAAGCCCAAACGACGGGTTCTCGAACAAGTCCAATAAACAACATCGCACTTTACGCGCTGACAGTCTTTGAAAAAGCCTGCGAGTTGGAAAAGAAAATCGCGGAGCTGAGAAAAAACTTGGAAGAGAGGAGATAAAAATGATCGAAGCGAAAGGAAAGGTCTTGGATTGCTGTCAGCGGTTGGCGGCCAAGGCCTCAAGCGCCGGCGTCGCCGCCGGCACCGTAGGAAAAATTTCCGCAATCGAAACAAGCGCGAAAGAACAGTAGCTTGTCGTTCCCGTTGTCGGGGGGTTCAGTGCCGGCAAATCTAGCATGATCAACAGCCTGCTTGGAAAAAGCCTGCTACCCGTGGCTATAACAGCAGAAACATCACTGGCAACCGAGCTTCACTATTCGGCCAGCGATTATATCTAAGCGATAAAACTTGACGGCGGCATTGACAAGTACAAGATAGAAGAAATTGTTACGGTAAAAGACAACGCCGCAAATTACAAATACGCGCGCGTTTTCTTGAACAACCCGCGCCTGCGCGAGATCGAACCTATGGTGCTGGTAGATATGCCCGGCTTCGAGTCCACAATCGACGGCCACAACAAGGCTATCTTGGAATACATCGACCGGGGCTGTTTTTATATCGCGCTTTCCAGCGTAACCGACGGCACAATGACATCATCCTTTAGCATCAGGTTACGCGAAATAGAAGGCTGGGGGCGCGAGTTCGCCTTGTTTATCTCAAAGGCCGATCTAAAACCGCCGCAAGACGTGCAGGACATTGTGGAGTATTTTCAAGACCAGCTTAAAGACAACTTTGAAAGCTCCGCACAAGTTATGCCTTTGTATAACAACTCCAGCGAAAAAGTCATGGATTGCCTAAAAGCAATCGATCTAAACCGGCTGTTTAGCGGGCTTTTTTTGGAAAAAATGAACGATGCTTGCGACGATGTTATTGGCGAAATCAACCTTCGCATTAGCGCTTCCAAAAAAGACACAGCTTCAATCGAATCGCTCGACAAAGAAATGGAAGAAAGCATAACGAAACTTCGCAAACAGGCGCAGTCCGAACAGGAGTCCATGCGCCGCAGATATTCCGGCATGGCGGTTAAAGACATAGTGGCCGAAGTGGGCAGTGCCCTTGAAGGTTCGGTAGACGAGTTGTGCTCGCTCGTGCTTGCCGGCAATCAAAGCGCGGCCTCTAACGCCTTGAACGAAATTGTCCGCTCCACGGTGTCGGTCGCTATGAAAGAAAAGATGGCCGGTATCAACAAAGAAATCGCAGTTGATTTTTCATCATCGCTTGCCGGTATTGACATGGTAATGAAAGACCTCGATTTTAAGCAAGACCTTTCGGCAGACGCAGGCCAAAAAGCGCAAGAAGCTGCTAACGCGTTAAGCCCCTTGTTGAGTACGGGATTAAAAGCTGTAGCCGGCGGCGCGTTAGGCAAAGTCATTCTTACACCTCTGTTGTTGCCACTGTTGCCGCTAGCACCTATTCTGGCACCCATTATCGGCGTAGTTTCAACGTTCCTGCCAGACCTTATTAAAAATTTTTTCGGCGGCTCAAAGGAACAGCAACAAGCGGAGCAAAAAGCACAGCAAAAACAGGCGGTGCGCTCAAAACTCTTAACAGAAGTTTTTCCTTCTATCAAGCGCAAACTGACAGGCGAAATTTCCGCCCAGCTTGACGGGCACGTTGACCAGATGATCACGGCCGCAAGCGAAAAAATGGAAGAAAACATCAACAAGCAAAGGGAAATTCTTCAAGCCGAAATTGCAGAAAAAAGCAAGGGCGTTGAAGAAGCTCAAGCAAAACAAAAACAGCTTGAAAGCATTCGCGACGATGTCGTAAGCATCAAAAACGAAGTTCTAGCGTGGGGGAAGTAAGCCCCGCGCCCCTCGGCATTGCCGGGGCAATGCCGCAGCAATGCCGAGGGCTTTGAAAAATTTTTAGCTACAGGAGCATAACATGGAAGATAAAATTATCGGAAGGCTTACGGCGTATGAAAACGTCATAAGCCAGTTTGAAGACGTTATTGCAGATGATGCGGACGTTATGCGCAAAGATTGCGGCATAATATCCGCAGAAAAAATGAAGGCGCATCTTGCAGGGTTAGATGAAAAAGGCCGGCTCTTAAACATCGGCATAATCGGCAGGGTAAAGGCGGGCAAGTCTTCGCTTTTAAATTCGATTTTTTTTGACGGCAAACAGATGCTGCCCAAAGCGGCAACACCCATGACGGCCGCCCTTACACTTATTACTTACGGCGATTCCTTTTCCGCAACGGTGGAATACTTTAATGCGGAAGACAGGGCGAAGATCGAAAAGGAACACGCCGACTTCAAAAGGAAACGGAGCGAAGTATACGAAGAAAAAAAGAAGGCCGAAGAAGAGAGGGCGGCAAAGCGTAGGGAAGAGCCGGACAGAGGAAAAATTGAGCGGCAGACAAATGCGGCAATGAATGACAACCCCAAGTTCGCTTCGTGGGATCAATACGAAAGGATGAAGAAGAGCAAAGCCCCCGCCGTCGAAAGCGAAGCATTGGCGGCAAGTTCGCAAGAAGAATTGATGGGCAAGCTGAACGACTATGTCGGCTCTGCCGGCACAAAAACGGCCTACACAAAAAGCGCGGAAATACGTTTCCCCGACGAAAACTTGCGCGACATTCGCATTGTCGATACGCCGGGAATAAACGATCCGGTGGAATCCCGCGTGGTACGCACGAATGAATATCTAAAAGAGTGCGATGTCGTTTTTGTTGTCAGCCCGTCTGGCCAGTTTATTACCAAGGAAGACATGGATCTAATGGATACGCTTACCGCAAAAGAAGGCGTGCGGCAACTTTATTTGGTTGCATCCCAGGCGGACAACCAGTTGCACGGGTGGGAAGTGTTGGAAAACAGCAAGAGGGACCTTAGCGCGGCAATTCAAAAGCTCAACGCCGACTTAACAAAGGTTGCTTTAGGCGGTCTTTCCGCATTGAATAAAAACAACCCGGAAACTGTCGGCCAGTTTGATCAGCTTATCAATGACGGAGTGGAACGCGTAATGATAACATCTGCAATATGCCACGCCATGCACATTAACTTCGATAACAAAAAGTCTTGGGACAATGACATGAACCATCACTGGGGCTTGCTTAACGAAAGTTACCCGGCCAACTTTACAAGCGATGCCGGCGGCAGGGAAAGCTTGAAACTGTTAAGCGGCATAGAAAAGGTAAGCGAAAAAATCGCTTTGGCGCGGAAGGAAAAGGACGGAATAATCGCCAAAAAAAAGGACGATTATACGAATGCGCAGTTGGTAAAAATACAAGATTTTTCGCAAAAACTTGTCCAAAAAGTCAAGGAAAGAATCGACAGGCTGAACAAAACCGACAAAGCCATGCTGGAACAGCAAAAGAAAAACACCGAAAAATTGTTTGCCGCAGGAACATCGGCGGTAGACGGCACTTTTGAAGACTGCGTGGACGACTTTAAAAGAGACGTGAAAAAAATCATTTCGGAAAAAGGCAAAACGCTTTTTGCGGAAGCCGCCAACAAAACTGACAGCGCAGAAAAATCGGAAACCAGAACAGGTTATAACACAAGGTCAGAGCCTATTGGCATCGCGGGGAGGATTGCCCGTTTTTTTGGGGCTACAGAGTTTCTGCAAAGAGAGATCGAGATACCATATAATTATGAAGTCCGCACATTGCGTACCGGAATAATCACAAGCGCGATGAACGAGCTTGCCGGCAATTTGGAAGCCGCTATTTGCGACACTGTGGAAGAAACAAAAAACGACTGGAAAAAAACTGTCCAAAGAAAGGTCGTAACCGCTCTTTCACAGGCGACGAACGATCCTGATATTATTGATATAAGGATGTTAACAGATGCGTTAAGGCGAGTTGTCAACAACATGGAACTGCCAAACCTTGATTTGGGTTCCAACAGATTCAAAAGTTCGTTTAGCGGAACTATCGAAGGGGGCAACATTGACCGTTTTATGGACGAAATGGATCATTTTGTGTCAAACCTTAAAACAACTTTCAACAAGGAAAGGGACGCTTATTTGTCCGTAGTAGAAAAATCGGCAAAGCGGGAAAATATGTCCGCCATGCTTTTTTCCGGGCTAAAAAGCCAGCTTGAAAATTTGGGAAAAGACCTTGAAAACAAGGAAGCCACTCTGGACAGGCTGGCAAAATGCAGTGCCGCGCTGGAAGGCGTAAGCTAAGTAAACGGAAAATAGGGAAACGCTTTTTAACATCGAGTTAATCAGCGTTTTTCTAGCTACAGGAGCGCAACATGGAAGACAAAATTATAGAGCGGCTCGCCGCGTATGAAAACGCGATAGGCCAGTTTGAAGACGTTATTGCAGCTGATGCTGCCGTTATCCGCAAAGAGTACGGCATAATATCAGCGCAAGAGATGAAGGCGCAGTTCGCCAAGCTTGAAGAAAGCGATCAGCTACTAAACATCGCGATAGTCGGCAGGGTAAGGGCTGGCAAGTCCTCGCTTTTAAATTCGATTTTTTT
The DNA here is from genome assembly GCA_009778155.1 of Spirochaetota bacterium. Classification (GTDB taxonomy): domain Bacteria; phylum Spirochaetota; class Spirochaetia; order Treponematales; family Breznakiellaceae; genus WQXQ01. The sequence continues at coordinate 13,891 of WRKI01000324.1, read as the reverse complement.
CGACGGCAAGCCCGTGTTGCCAAAAGCCGCGATGCCAATGACGGCATCACTTACCGTTATGACATACGGCGATTCCTTTTCAGCGACAGTGGAATACTTTAGCGCGGACGACATTGCAAGGATCAAAAAAGAACACGCCGAATTCAAAAGAGAGCGCGACAGAGTATACGAAGAAAAAAAGAGTGCCGAAGAAGAGCGGGCGAGAAACTTTGGGGAATCGCCCGACAAAGACAAAATAGATCGCGCGACAAACGCGGTAATGAAGGGCAACCACAAATTCGCTTCGTGGGATCAGTACGAAAGGATGATGAAAGGGGCAGCCCCTACAGTCGAAAGCCAAAATTTGGCGGCAAGTTCGCTAGAGGAATTTTTGGGCAAGCTAAACGAATATGTCGGCTCTTCTGGCGCGAAAACGCCTTACACAAAAAGCGTGGAAATGCGCCTCCCCGTGGAGAATTTGCGCGGCATCCGCATTGTCGATACGCCCGGCATAAACGATCCAGTAATATCCCGAGAGGCGCGCACGAACGAGTATCTAAAAGAGTGCGATGTTGCTTTTATCGTAAGCCCCGCTGGACAGTTTATCAGCAAGGAAGACACGAATTTGATGGACAGGCTTACCAAAAAAGAAAGCGTGCGCGAGCTTTATTTGGTCGCATCGCAAGCTGACACTCAGCTGCACGGCTTGGAAGTGCTGGAAAGAAGCGGGGGGAATCTAGGAGCTGCAATCAAAATGAATTCAGCCGTTTTGACAGAGATCGCTTTGGGCAACCTTCGCGATCTGAAAAAGAACAACCCTGAAATTGGCGACCAGTTTGATCAGCTTATAAACGACGGCGAAGGGCGGGTAATGATAACTTCGGCAATGTGCCACGCCATGTATCTTCAATTTGACGACAGGAATTCTTGGGACGCGGATATGAACCATGCTTGGGGACTGCTTGGCGGAAGTTATCCCGCCGATTTTACAAACGATGCTGGCGGCAAGGAGAGCTTGAAGCAGTTAAGCGGCGTGGAAAATGTAAGAGAAAAAATCAATTTTGCGCGAAGCCAAAAGGACAAGATCATCGCCTGCAAAAAAGACGAATATGCGAAATACCAGTTAGACAAAATTGATTATTTTTCGCAAAAACTTGCCCAAAAAGTCAAGGAAAAAATCGACTGGCTGAACAGTATCGAAAACAAAGAAGCAACCCTTGACAGGCTGGCAAAATGCAAAGCCGCGCTGGAGGGCGTAAGCGCAAGCTAACAGAAACAGGCTTGCTCGCAGGCGCGTTAGGCGCAAATTCTTCGGGCAAGCCTTATAAATTTGGAGGAAATTTTGGAAAACACGGAAAACGAAAACGGCGCTCTTGTTAAGGAAATACAGGAGCTAAAGAAAAAAATACGCAACTTCAATTTGGTTAGCGACGCAATAGAAACAGAACCCCACGGGAACCCCTTTGTGGAAGAATTCAAAACCCTCATAGAGAAGGATTTTAAGATTGACTTCTGCAACGATGAAATTGGCAATCGCACAAACGATGCGATGAATTTAAGGGAGCTGGATATTGTTTTAAGAGATTTAGACCTTATTGCCACCTGCCCGGAATTGCACAGCAAAAGCATTGGCGCTGTCGGCGGCGGGTTTTCCAGCGGCAAGTCCTCGCTTATTAACAGTTTTTTTACAGGCGACAAAAAGATAAAACTTGCCACGGGCGTTATGCCTGTTACCGCGATTCCAAGCTATGTCATAAGCGACGGCAATACATCGGCGGTAAACGGCATTTCATTCAGGGGCGGCCGTTTTGAAATTCCCTTGGAAATGTACGCAGAAATTTCGCACGAATTTATCGACTCCTTTGCTTTTGATCTGAAAAAAATCATAAAGCACATAACAGTATCGGCTCCTATGGAAGGCAATTTTAAGGACATCTGCATAATCGACACCCCCGGCTACAACCCGGCAAGCGCGGGGTCTGCAAAGCAGGATTCTGCCACCGCCAGCAAATACATCGAGCACGCCGAATTTCTTATATGGACGGTAGGGCTTGATGTAAACGGCACTTTTCCCCAATCCGACATCGATTTTCTTAAAAACGAATTGAAGGTTTTCGGCATAGACAATCCCGACAATCCCGATGCCGTGCAAAGGCCTCTTTACATTGTCGCTAACAAACCTCAACAAAAAACGCAAGACGACATTGAAAGCATCTTAGATCAGTTTGAAGACGCGCTTAACGACAACGACATTTCTTATGTCGGCATATCTGCGTATGATTCCCAAAAATGGAAGTTGCACGCTTACCGCAAATGCGATCTGTTTGAATTTTTGGCGGCGCATAACAAGCCCAGCAAAAAATACCCCGAATTAAAAAAAAGGCTGAACGACATTTTTAGGGGTTATTTTGAAGGGGCTAACAAATACTACCAAGACCGCGAAGAAAACCGCAAAAAAGTAAAAAATCTTGTGTTAGCCGCTTTAGCAAGCGGAAAGATCGACGCTTATGACGCGGACGAATTTTCCGAAAAACTGGAAGCAGGTTTGAACGAATTGATGAAGTACTTTACGCCCGCGCAGGAAAAAGCTGAAAGGCTTAGGCGCATTGAAAATTTAAGGGACAAGTTCATCGACTGCCTTGAGCGTTTTTGCGAAGCCGCCGGCGTTGCGCGTGTCGATCAAAAATTTTGCGAATCCTGCGGCAGCCCCAGCGACCCGGGCGCCAGGTTTTGCGCTAAATGTTTGTCGGACAAAAAATGCCCAAAATGCGGCAAAAAAATGGCCGGCAAGGAAAAATTCTGCACCGCTTGCGGACAAGCGGCATAACTTTAGGAGTGTGAAAATATGGAAAAGAAAAATTGCCCCTCATGCAATGAACGCTTAAGCCTTGACGCAAGGTTCTGCTCCAATTGCGCCGCCAAACAACCCGTGCCAAAAAAAGACCCTTGCGCCTGTTGCGGCAAGGAATTGCAGGAAGGCTGGAAAGTCTGCCCGTTTTGCGAAACCTCGCTCACAGGCAAAAAACCGCGCTTGTGGACAAGCGGCATAACTTTAGGAGTGTGAAAATATGGAAAAGAAAAACTGCCCCTCATGCAATGAACGCTTAAGCCTTGACGCAAGGTTCTGCTCCAATTGCGCCGCTGAACAACCCGTGCCAAAAAAAGACCTTTGCGCCTGTTGCGGCAAGGAACTGCAGGAAGGCTGGAAAGTCTGCCCGTTTTGTGAAACCTCGCTCACAGGCAAAAAACCGCAAGCTCAAACCCCGCCGCCGGTCGCCAAAAGCCAGCCCAAAACACAAAGCCAGCCTAGAACGCAAAGTCAGCCCAAAGCACAAATCCAGCCCAGACCCCAAAGCCAGAGGCCAGCCCAGAGCCGGCCGAAAACCAGAAGCCGGCAAAGCCCCCAAATATACTCGCCAATTTTTGGGGAGTGTTACATCACCACTGCGACTTGCCTTTCGCTTGGCGGGACAGACTCCTGTTATGAGCTTAACGCTTTCCGTTCATTCCGCGATAACTGGCTTGCCATTCAGCCGGATGGAAAAACAATTATCGAGGAGTATTACCAAACGGCTCCCGGCATTGTCGCCTGCATAGACGCAATGCCGGACAACAAGCGAATCTATGCCGAGATTTGGCAAAAGTACCTTGCCCCTTGTCTTTACGAAATTGAACATAACCGATTTGCCGATTGCAAACTGCGTTATACGAACATGGTGCAGACATTGCAAAGGGAATACGCCCCGGCAAAATACCGGTTGAGTATCGCCGGCGATGGCGACTAACAGCAGGCTTGAGCCTGTGTAAAATTTTTGTAGAGGAAAATGTTTATGACTATTGATGAGACCCTTGCACAGCAGGGCGATGCCGACGCTCAGCTTAAACTTGGGATTTGTTACGATGATGGAATCGGCGTAACGCAAAATTTTCAAAAAGCGGCATACTGGTATGCAAAATCGGCACAACAGGGCAATGACAATGCAAAAAACAACCTTGGGCTTTGTTACCTTAGCGGAAAAGGCGTAGAACAGGATTTAGAAAAAGCGATATACTGGTTTACAGAAGCGGCACAACAAGGCAATAGAGTTGCGCAACTTTTACTTGGCGGCTGTTACGCTAACGGAGCAGGCGTGGCGCGGGATTTTGAGAAAGCGTCATACTGGTTTGCAAAATCGGCACAGCAAGGCGATGCCGATGCGCAAAACAGCCTTGGGCTTTGTTATGCGAAAGGGGCAGGCGTAACGCAAGATTTCGAGAAAGCGATATACTGGTTTGCCAAAGCCGCACAGCAAGGCAATGCCGGCGCGCAATTTGAACTTGGGATGTGTTATACAGCCGGGGAAGGCACAGCACAGGATTTCGAGAAAGCGGCATACTGGTTTACAGAAGCGGCACAGCAAGACAATGCCGATGCGCAATCAAAACTTGGGCTGTGTTACGCGAAAGGAGAAGGCACAGCGCAGGATTTTAAGAAAGCGGCATACTGGTTTGCCAAGGCGGCACAGCAAGACAACGCCGACGCGCAAAATAACCTTGGCATTTATTACGCTAACGGAAACGGCGTGCCGGCAGATTTAGAAAAAGCGGTATACTGGTTTACAAAATCGGCACAGCAGGGAAGCGAACTAGCGCAATTTAACATCGGGCTTTGTTATGCCAACGGAGCAGGCGTAGCGCAGGATTTCCAGAAGGCGGCATACTGGTTTGAAAAATCGGCAGAGCAAGGCAACGCTTTTGCGCAATTTAACCTTGGGGTTTGTTATGATGACGGAAAAGGCGTAGCGCGGGATTTAGAAAAAGCGATATACTGGTTTACAGAAGCGGCGCAACAAGGCAATGCCGACGCGCAACGCAATCTTTGGTCTTGTTACGCCACCGGGGAAGGCGTGGAACAGGATTTAGAGAAAGCCGGGTATTGGTTTAACCAATTGGCAGAGCAAGATAATGATGATGCAAAAGACATATTGAAAGCATTAGGCCTTACAAATGATTGACTTCGATGTCCAGTATTTTTTGCTAAGGAGGCTGTATGGCTATTGATGAGACACTTGCAGAACAAGGCGATGCCGACGCGCAGTTAAAACTTGGAACTTGTTATGCTAACGGAGAAGGCGTAACGCAGGATTTTGAAAAAGCGATATACTGGCTTACAAAATCGGCACAGCAGGGAAATGCCGACGCGCAATTTAACCTTGGGGTTTGCTATCTTTTTGGAGAAAACACAGCGGGATATTTCGAGAAAGCGGAATACTGGTTTAGAAAATCGGCACAGCAGGGCAATGACAACGCAAAAGCCTTATTGATGAATGTATTTGACATTACCCTTGACATTGATTCTGATTTAGGTGTAAAATAGAGTTGTTCGGGGACTTGTTCTCGAACAAGTTTAATGACAAACGGAGGATACGACAATGATTTTTGGAAGACCCAGCGGTATCGTTCCGCCCGGCCCCGGCCAGCGGCGGCATTACCTTTGCCGTGTTTGCGGTGAACGCTTTACCGCAAAAGTGCCCATGATTTTTGATATAGGCATAAAAAAATGCCCCAAATGCGGAAGTTTCAAGGTGTCAAGAGACCCGATCATAATGCATTGATGCGCCGGCTAAAGGAGTAAAATCGAAAATACCGCCATGAAAAAAGAAACAATCAAAGAATATACCGTGCTCTATCAGTATCTTCTTCTCCTAAAAAAACCGACGTATATTTTTCTTATACAGGTGCTTCAGCATATTTCGCCGGCAACTTGGTGGGAAGATTTTATCCAGCCGGTCTTGCAGCGGGAGAACAAGGAAAACTTCAAGTATCTTGACTTCTCCGATCTGCTGAATGTATTCAAGGCAAACTGGGAAAAAATTTTCAGCTACTTGGATAAAAATTATCGCAAGTACAAGTATGACGAAGAATACAAACTTGTAAACAAGGTGCATCAAATACGCACCATAGTTGCCCATGCGAATGAAGTTGATATGTCTTCCCGGATATTTGTCAATAGCCTTTCCCATTTGCTGGATTTTGCAAAGCTGGTAAAAGCCGAAGAACAGCTTGTTTACAAGCTGGAGATGGACTGGATGAAGTATCAACAAAACCTTCCCGCAGAATCTGGGCGGCCGAGCAAGGAAGGGCAGTTCAAAGAAGCCATTCTTTCTGTAATCGAAAACAAAGTTCTGTTAAAAGCGATAAGCTGTGAAACACTGCCCCCTGACATGAAGTTAAGCATTGACAGGACATTGTTGCGCTTAAAAAGCATGAGAACCTTGGATGAGATAATCGGCTTTTTTAACGGGGCAATCCGCTCGGATCGCGGAATGACGGTGCAGCAGTCTTTGAGCAAAAACGGCCTGTTTGGTTTTGCGGATATACAAGAAGAGATAAACGCGATTTACGATAAATCCCAAGGCAAACCGAAAAACTGAAGGCCAGCACCGGGAAGATAACAGGCCGCCTCCGGCTGGAAAGGATCACACAAAGGCACGGAGGCACAAAGGCACGGAGGTTTGGACGGAATTATGATAACTCCGCGCCTTCTTCTTCCTCCGTGGTGAAATTTCCCCCTCCGCTGAAGTCTTCTTCTTGCCTCAATATAGCACAAAAAGGTAAAAATATGATAAAGCGGCGTTTTCTCCCTTTTTTAACTTCGTGCCTTTGCGCCTTTGTGCCTTTGTGTGAGTAAAATTGGGAGTAAATTCATAATCTCTGACCTTTCATGCGTTTGTCGTGGGGCTGGCTTGACAAAATGGGCGCAAAATGCTAAATTTCTGGCAGATGTTAATGCCGGCTGGCCGTACGGCCAAAGGGCTTTTGCTGTTTTTTGAGGAAAAAAGAAAGAATCATAAAACGCCCTACTGCGACATTGTTTGTCGTAGCAGAGCGTTTAGGGAAACACTGATTAACTTGAAGCTAATCATTGCTTCCTTAGAATGCAATAAGGAGAGAAACCGCCATGCAGTGCGTAGAATGTAAAAAAGAATTAGAACCCGAGTCGAGGTTTTGCAATAAATGCGGCGCAAGAGTTGAATCTGGGTTGCGATGCCAAAGCTGTAATGCGGAAATTCAGCCCGATACAAACTTTTGCGGCAATTGCGGCGTAAAAGTAGCGGCCGCGGCCGCGCCCGTTGAAGATGACGAACCGCTTCCAGAAAGCAGAGCGCGGGGCAAATCGGCTTTACGCCATGTTATGCCCGAAAAAAAAGCCGCACCGCAAGCGGGCGACGCGGCGCAGGAAACAAAAAGCGTTGCCGGCAACGATAATGCCCGGCAAAGCGAGCCAAGCGATGCGCAGGGCTTGTTTGAACTTGCGAAAAGACAGGTTGAAGAGGAAAAGACCGATGAAGCCTTAAAAACATTAAACAAGGCCATAAAGCTTGACTCTGACAATGCGGAATACTACAACTTGCGCGGCCTTGTTTTTTTTAACAAAGCTGTTTATGGACAAGCGCTTAAAAATTTCAGCAAAGCCATAGAGCTTGCCTCTGACAATGCGGACTATTACTACAATCGCGCCGAGGTTTATAGACGCAGTGAAGATGACCAAAACGCTGTGGCCGCTTTTATTGACTTGGATGATCTGTTTGGTAATTATAGTTACGATGGTGGAGAGCTATCAATTAGGGATGGGAATGCGAGAGAATATTATAATAGTCGTTCTTCAAACCCCAACATTCAGGTTGCAAACACGCTATATATCCTTACAAAAGCTCTTGAAAATTACGACAAAGCCATAGAGCTTGCCCCAGATAGCAATGCGGACTATTACAGGGGGCGCGCCATGATTTATGGTCATAATTTGATTAAGTATTACAGTGGAGCTGTCAAGGATATTGAATCGGCTTACGCACTTGATCCAAGCGATGACTTGATGGAGTGGCTCAAGAGAGAAGAGGGGCGTTTAGGAGGTTATAAGGAAGGATATAAGTATAAAAATATCCTGGTAAGGAAAAACTGAAACCCAAATCAAAAATGCGGCTTCAAGCACGAAGCCGGCGTATATTTTTTAACAGGAGCGTAAAATGACGAAGGACACGACAAGGACAGAGAGAGAGTTGGTAAATCTGATCAAGGCTAACACCAGAATAATTCAGATAGTCAGCTACGAAACATTGATGATCCACGCACATCTTGCCGGCGCGGCCAAAGAGCTTGGACGCACGCTTTATCTTTGGAGCCGCGTGGACGGCATAAAAAGATGGGATGCCGCCGGCGCCGCTTTTGCAATCGTTGACGACGGCGCGCGCAGGCCGGAAGACCCCTTTTTGTTTCTCTGGCAACACGAAAACATTATTATGTTGCTGGAAGACTTCCACCCGGACTTGAGCGAAAACCAGCCGGCAAGCATCAAGCGGCTTAGAAATGTCGCATCAAGCGACAAGGAAAAAAAACGCACACTCGTGCTTTCCCAGCCCTTCCGCCTTTTGCCGCGCGAGCTTGAAAAAGAAATTCATGTAATGGAATTTTCATACCCTTCTTACGACGACTTGAGCGTAATTTATAACAATGTCCGCGAAAGCTACGGCCTGCCCGCGCAGGCAGAGCCGGAACACGAGTTGATCGAAGCCGCCCTTGGCCTTACAATAATGGAAGCAGAAAAAGCCTTTTCCCTGGCCTTTATCGAAAGCGGCAAATTAGGCTCAAACGAAGTGCCACTTGTAATCCGGGAAAAAGAAAGCGTGATCAAAAAAAGCGGCTATCTTGAATACTTTCATCCGAAAGAAAGACTTGAAGATGTCGGCGGCCTTGACAACCTAAAAGGCTGGTTGCAAAAACGCGGCCGCGCCTTTGAAAAGGGAGCCGCCGACTTCGGCCTTAGCGACCCGCGCGGCATTTTGCTTTTGGGCATTCCCGGCACTGGTAAAAGTCTTACGGCAAAGGCTATCGGCAACCTGTGGCGTTTCCCGCTTTTGCGTCTTGACATGGGAAAAATTTTCGGCGGCTTTGTGGGCGAGTCCGAAAAAAACATTCGCGGCGCACTCAACATTGCCGAGGCTGTCGCGCCGTCAATACTATGGATCGACGAAATAGAAAAAGCAATGTCGGGATTGTCGTCATCCGGCAGTTCGGACGGCGGCACAACTTCGCGCGTGCTTGGAACTTTTCTAACATGGATGCAGGAAAAATCAAAGCGTGTTTTTGTCGTGGCCACCGCCAACGACATTACAAAACTTCCGCCGGAACTTTTGCGCAAAGGCCGCGTGGACGAAATATTTTTCTGCGATCTTCCAAACTTCGACGAACGGCAGGAAATCATAAAAATTCATTTAAGGAAGAAAAAACGCGATACCGACGCTTTTAACGTAGAAAAACTTGCGGAAAAAAGCAAAGGTTTTTCCGGCGCAGAGCTTGAAGAAGCGGTAAAGGAAGCCTTGTTTCAGGCCTTTGACCAAAGACGGGAGGTGAACGACGGAGACATTCTGGAAGCGTTCTCGAAAACCTTCCCCTTGGCGCGTACAATGTTCGAGGACATAAACGATATGCGCCGGTGGGCAAAGAGCCGGGCGGTTCCCGCTTCTTCCCAAACACCCGAAACTCTTGACGAGTGGAATGATGACAATACACCAAAACTCAAACAGGAAAGTTATTCTAACCCGTTTGTGAAAAAAGAAAAAACAGGAGAGTAAAACAATGGCAGAACATCGTATCGAAATTACCATCGATCAAGACGGTAAAATCAACGCAAAGACGGACGGCATTAAAGGCGAAGCGTGCCTTGAAAAAGTGCTGGAAATTGTGGGCGACTGGGGCGATCTTGAGTCATTCGACAAAACGGACGAATGGCATCAAACAATCGACACCGGGAACACTGTTTCAAACAACGAAGCAATAAGGAGGGGCTAAAATGAGTTCTATCGTAAGAACAGTTACGCCGTTTATCAACAGGGAAATCCTGTTAGAGGCTCTTGCCGCTGTCGGCTGTAATTACACAATACAGGGCAACACCGTTGTTACAGACCGCCGGGACAATAGGGGGCTTCAAAAATTTGAACTTACTGGCGGCAGGTATAAGTATGTTTATTATTCCGGCGACCAATTGGCTGTCGGCTCTTTTCTAAAAAATGTCGGGGAGCAGTACAGCAAAATTTATAAAAGAAAGCTGGAAGAGCTTGCCGAAAAAGAAAGACAGCGGCTTGAGCAGGAGCGCCGGGACTTTGTCGAAAAACAGCGTTCCGCAATTGTGGCAAAGGCAAAAGAGCAGGGCTATGATGTGCGGGAAACCGTTGTCGATAACAAAATAAAGCTGGTATTGGTGCAGACAACCTACTGAACATGAATATCGCGCACATAGAGGAGCAAAGTTTTATCTACGGGCCGGGTTGCCGTTATGTGATATGGACACAAGGTTGTTCCATTCGCTGTAACGGCTGCTGGAACCGTTCAATGTGGGACTTTGCTCCCCAGCTTGAAATACCGGCCGGCGAACTGTTCAAGCGGATATGCGCCAAAAAAGAATTCATCGAAGGCGTTACCCTGCTTGGCGGCGAGCCGCTGGATCAGTACGAAGAAACAATATCTCTTTTGCGTTTATGCGCAGGCGCGGGCTTTAGCTCCGTGCTTTTTACCGGCTACGAGCTTGAAGAAATTGTTCGCAAAAACATGGCCGATGTGCAACAACTGGCCGACATACTTATTACCGGCAGGTACGACGAGCGAAAAAGAACCGAGTATCATCAATGGATAGGTTCTACCAATCAGAAAATCCTGTTTTTAAGCGACAGGTATAAAAACTACGAAATAAAAAACGCAAACTACACGGAAATAACCATATCCGAAGACGGCAGTCTGACTGTTTGCGGCTTTCCAAAAGAAAAAGGAGGCAAACTACCATGCAGTGTATAAATTGCAAAAAAGAATTGGAAGACGGGTCGAACTTTTGCAACAGTTGCGGCACAAGGGTTCAAACCGATCTGCGATGCCAGAGTTGCAATGCGGAAATTCATTCCGACACAAACTTTTGCGGCAATTGCGGCGTAAAAGTAGCGCCCGCGCCCGCCCCCGTTGAAGAGGATAAACCGCTTCCGAAAAGCAAAGTGCAGGTCAAATCGGTTTTGCGTCATCTTGTGCCCGAGAAAAAAGCCGAGGCCGCGCCCGCGCCGGCGCCCGTTGAAGACGGCCAGCCGCTTACAACCCAAGCCGGGAGCCAACCCAAAGCCGAAAAGCCTGCGGCAAAACCGGCTTCCATTCTTAAAGCTCTCATGGATGAATACCAACTTACAGCCTTTTCACTATCCAAAGCGATTAACATTAGCAATTCTTCGATATTGCAAATTTTAAACGGAAAAGGGAAGATCACAGTTGCCACAGCACTTCGTTTTCAAAAGTTTTTCGGCAACTCGGTAGACTTTTGGCTTGACGCGCAACAAGAAGCGGACTTGGCAGAGGCCAAAAAAGACGCAGAGTTGAACGAGATTCTGAAAGGGATTTCAAAAGTAAAAAAACCTGCGAAAAAATAAAGCGGGCAAGAAAAAAGGCGCGGGGAAGACGGCCTGCGAAAAACTTGCGCTTGCGTCTTGCCCGCCCCTAGCTTGGGGTGCCGGGCAAAAGCTCAAGGGAAAAAACGCGCTATGTTTTCCTCCGTAAGGGGAAACCACGGGGCGCATTCCTTTGCGTCGTGCAGGGCGAAGAAGGCCATGACTTCTTGCAGGGAAGCCGGCTCCCCTGCGATTCTGTGGTCTTCGATTATTTCATCGGAGCCCCATTCCCGGCGGGTGTCTTGGGCGGCGACCGTTATTTGATAGGCATGGCCGGCATTGAAAGCCAGCCTTGCCACGCCGTTATTGGCCGCGCCGGAAGACCATCGAAAAGAGCCGTCCGTTTTAAGGCCGCCCAAGCTTCTGATCCCGTGATGCGAAATGAAGACGTCGCCGCCGTAATAGTGCAGAACGTGAATGCTGTCTATGCGAAACGAACTAAGGATGACTTCCACGATTCCGTCCCCGTCCATGTCAACAAGGGCGAATTCAAAAACGTCGAAGAAGTCGGGCGTTGCCCCGAAGAAGTAATGGCCAAAGGAAGCGACATAACCTGGCAAGTATTCCCGCGAGCCGTCCCAGTTTACAAAGGGCCTTTCCCCCAAAAGCGCCTCGCGCAAGGCCGCCATCGAGGCCTCGCCCGCCGGGGCAGTGGCAAAGCCCTGCGGCGGGGCCGTCGAGCAGGCGGACAAAAGCGATACGGAAAATACAGCGGCGATAATGTGAAGCGTTTTTTTCATGTCGCATCACCTGTTTTTAATCAGAGCGGTAATTTCGTCTTGCAGGGCCGCCAGCGGCTGGAACTGGGAAAGCCCGGCGCGGTTCGCTTCCATCCAAAGCCATGCGTCATTATCCTCGCCAATCAGCTCTAAATACGCGCCTGAATCTGCAAGCCTTACAAAATAAGCGGAAACGAACCCCGAGTGGCCGTCGTCAAAATAGAAAATGATTTCGCCCTGCGAGGTGTAGTAAATCGGGGCTAAACCCGCGTGGCCGGCGCTGCCCCAAGCCCGCCACGGCGCAATCCCTACTTCCCGGTATTCCCCGTCGATAAAGCTGAACAACAGAAACCATGTAGTCGAATAACCCCAGCCGAAAAGCTCGCCGCCGGCATCGTGCCAAGTGCGCGTGCCGATTGTATTAAACTCGATAACAATGTCCGGGATGCCGTTTTGCCTAAGGTCAAAAAGGGTGAAGCCTCTGGCTAAAACCCCGGAGTTCTCGGCGGCCGATTCGCGTATAAAAGGCGCGTCGATTATCTGGTTTCCGTATTGGTCGAAAAAGCCGGCCTCGAAAAAAGCGTTCCAAGTGTCCGTGAACCAGCCTGCGCGGGCGTAGCCGGCGGGGCTTGTGCCGTTTTGAAACACCTGCGGCCTCTCGGCAGGGGGAACGTCCTCAAGCGCGATCCAGACCCCGTCTTCGTTTGAAAATGCGTAAAGGCCGCCGGTGGCCGAATCGCGCAGGCCGATAGAGCTTTGGAAGATGCTTGCAAAGCCACTTAGAAAATCGATGGCGGCCTGTTTGCCGAAATCGCCTGCCGGCGCGTCAAGCCCCTGCGAAGGCGACCGCGAAGGCGACTGCCCAGTGTCGGCCGTATGTTCGTAGTCCGCCGCCGGCTGCGCCGCCGCTTCTTGCGCGTCTTCCCCGTTTCCGCAAGCGGAAAACAGAACCAGCGTTATGCACATAACGCACCAAAACATTTTTCTCATCATCTTTCTCCTTGCCTTTGTAATCTCTACTCAAAAAAAACAATGCGCACCGGCAAAGGGCGCGTCTCGGAAGAGCCGTCTCCCAAAAGGCTCAAGCCCCGGCCTAACATATCGTTTGCGCCCCAAGCCCAGACTTCCCCGCAAGAAGTCAGCGCGAAGGTTCTGAACCCGTTCACCCAGCCGTGGTCGAGCGAAAAATATGTCGGGGCAACCGACACCGCATTTTCCAGCACCCTTACAGGCGACAGCCCAAGGCCTGCGCTGCGTTCATCTTCCAAAAACAGGCTTATCCCGGCTAGGCTTCCGTTGTCAAAAGCGAACTCCCATAATTGGCCTTCGTCCTGCGGCTCCAAAAAAACTTCGCTTGAGGCTCTGTAGCCCCATTCCCATAATCCGCCGTCATTCGTTATCGCGTAAGCCGTGTTTCCCATAACGGTTATGCTCGCGACATCGCCCATGATGCGCACAGGCGCGTCCCTGTTATCCGTCGTGCCGTCCCCCAGGGGAGGGGCGTTCTGCCCTTGTACGGGCAGGAGGTTGCGCCCCCATGCCCACAGCGTCCCGTCGCCCGTTATGGCAAAATTCGCACCCCCAAGATGGGCGGCGTAGGCGGCATTGTCCATGACATGGAAAGGCTCGCCGGCCTCCGGCAGCCGCCACAGGCCGCCTGCGGCCGTTATCGCGAAAGAGCCGCAGGCCGATACCGACGCGACATTTTGCATAACGCTCTGGGGTGAGAGCCGC